>JABMMY010000277.1 GCA_013205415.1 Deltaproteobacteria bacterium | reverse complement strand
TCTGAAATGGTTGGGGTAAAGTAATTTACATTTCTCGCTTGTAGTCGTTTTAATTCCTTTGTGTTATATCCAGCGGTCTCAAGTTTCAGGTGAGATCTTTTTATGATTAATAGTACAAAATTTAAGGTGGAAATTGAGCAGTGGGTAGGGGCTTTACAGTCGGCGACTAGAGTTTTACTAACCTCGCCAGGCGCCGCTGATGGGGACTCTATTGGAGCCCAATTGGCACTTCGGCAAATGATTTTGCAGAGTTTCCCCAAGATTTCAGTTCTTATTATTAATGATGAACCCCTCCCTCTTATATATCAATTTCTTCCAGGCGCTCAGTTTGTTCACACTCCAGAGTCCTTTTTATTGGCAAAAGAGTCCGCGATTTTTGATGTGGCTATTATTGTAGATGGGGGCATTGATAGAGCGGGAAGGGTACGTTCCTTTTTTGAAAAGGCGAAAACGACCGTTTTCATTGATCACCACGCAGTGAGTGTTGAGTTTCCTTACACGATCAGAATTGTGGAGCCGGTGGCCTCTTCTACTACTGAGCTCATGTATCATCTATCGCAAACAGAATCCTTCAAGACAAAGGTCGGTTCTGAATTTGCTCAGCTTATTTATCTTGGACTTGTGTTTGATACTGGATTTTTTAGACATTCCAATACGACCCCTGAGGTTATGGAGCTCTCAGCGACTTTATTGCGAACTGGATTTGATTTTACTCGTGTGGGCGAGAGGGGGATGTTAGAGCGTAGCTTTTCTAGTCTTAAAATGATGTCAGAAATTTTAAATCATTCTGAACTTATTGCAAATGGAAAGATCATATGGAGTTCGCTTTCTCAAAACACTTTGCAAAAATATAAGGCGGTCGATGATGATCGAGAGGGCATTATTGATCACATGTTTTTAATTCATGGAATTGAGGTGGCTGTTTTATTTTTCGAATTAGTTTCTGGAAAAACTAAGGTGTCTTTCCGATCACGAGGAACTATTGACGTGGCTAATTTTGCAAGAACTCTTACTGAACACGGTGGGGGCCATAAAAAAGCGGCGGGTGCTTTATTAGATAAGAAAATTACCGATGTAGCTCCTTGGGTATTGAGTCAATTAGAAAAAGCCATGGGTGCTAAATGAAATTGGGTTTTTTAGCCTATTTAGTTTGTATCTTTTATAGTTTGGAATCTAGTGGCGCTCAGGTTGTTTCTGAGTTGGAACACGTGGCCTGCGAAGAGTTTCGTCTTTCACGAGAACTTATAATCTACAAAGATCCCAGTCTATTCATAGGAAATCTTGGACAAATGTATAATAATCCTAGCCAGGGCTGGGCAAGTTTGATGAATGAAAGTCCAATTCTTACCACTGTCCAGGGAACCATTCACCTAATGAAATTGGGATTGCCGACAGAGTTTAAGAATTTTGGAGTGATCTCTAAACTTTATGAATTAGTGGATCCGCGATTTAAACTTAAAATTATAAGCCCCCAAAATAAGATTGCGAAACCGCTAGAAAGGTTTAGGCCGTTGGTTGTGCCCGTTAAGGTCTGTGGTCAGTCCTATGCAGATTCTCTAGGCTTTATTATTGTTTCTGATCTTGATTGGGCCCAAGAGGAGGATCTTCAGCCCGGCACTCTTCCGCCTTCAATTTATCCTAATCCCATTCCGAATTTAAAAAAACACTAAGCTGCTTTTTTGAAGATAACTCTATTTCTGCCGTTGTGTTTAGCCTCGTACAGTTGTTCATCAGCAGAATTAATTAATTCTTCGTAAGTTTCAAAATTGCAATGTTCATAGGTACTCACCCCGATACTCACGGTGAGTTTCAAATAGTGATTCATGTATGAAACCGTTAATTGTTCTATCCTAGAACGGATTCGTTCAGCGACAGTTTCTGCTGCCGTAGGATTTGCGTGTCTTAAAATAACTGCAAACTCTTCCCCTCCGTAACGGCAGGCCACATTTTCGTGACGGAGCTCTTTTTTAAGCAGATGCCCTAATTGTGAGAGGACCTGATCTCCGGCTAAATGGCCGTAGGAATCATTGATTTTTTTGAAATAATCGATATCCATCATAAGAAGACTTAAAGGTTGTTTATTTCTCCGGCTAAAACTAAATTCTCTGGATAAAAGGTCGATAAAAAATCGTTTGTTGTAGAGCTTCGTTAAACTATCGTAATTAGCCTGTTGATATTTTTGATTTTGAACAATCTGATAATCGGCAAATTCCATTGAGAATTTAAAATGAAGTCGAGTTCCGATTAAAACTCTATCCCCATTACTCAGCGAATGCTCTTGTACCTTCGTACCATTTACAAAAATACCATTCGTACTTTCCATATCGGTAATGACTGTAGTCTCATCTTTATTTATGAGGGTTGCATGGGTTCTTGAAATATGGGGATCTTCTACCCAAATAATACAAGCAGGATCTCTTCCAATAGTAACTACCTTATCTCGGAGATTGAAAACCTGTCCGCTACCATGACCAGAAAGCTGAGTTAAACAGGGGTCCATGGGGGTGTCGGTCTGATCAGAGTTTCTGATCAGCTTCGCAATCTGAGTTTTGTCTTCGTTATATTTATCGTTAGAGTTCTTCTTGCTCAAAATAGCCTCGCTTTGTCTTTAAATGATATCAACATAATAAAGTAGTCCCTCTCTTAACTATCGGCAAAATAGGCACCGGTTCTTAGTGAATTAGCGAGCCACCAAAGGGGCCATAGACCCGCATAACGGCTTACGCTAAAAAATGGGCTATTGCGTAATAACAATATGATTGCTCGAGGATAAATTCGGTAGTAATTTTAGACAATTGGACGTTAATTCGGATAAGGGGGGAATTATGGCGAGTGAGCCTACGTTAAAAGAGTTATTGGAAACAATGATTAGAGCCCTAGTAGATATTCCAGAAAATGTAAGAATTTCTGAAATTAAAGGGGAGCAAACTACAGTCTATGAAATTGTGGTGGCTAAAGAGGACTTAGGAAAGATCATTGGCAAGCAGGGAAAAACTGCAAAGGCTTTACGAACTATTCTGACAGGAGCCTCTACAAAGTTACGACAGCGATCTGTTCTAGAGATTATAGAGTAGATTTTTAAATATAAACTATTAAGTGCAATCGAAATTAATAGTCAGGTCTATTTAGCTAATAATACTGGAGCGTAACATCTCGCGATTTAACCGAGTAATATTCTCTAGGCTAATCTCTTTTGGACAGGCCGCTTCGCAGGCTCCGGTATTTGAGCAACTTCCAAATCCTTCTTGATCCATTTGAGTCACCATTCCTCGGACCCGCTGAGATCTTTCCGGATGGCCCTGAGGTAACTGAGCCAAGTGAGACACTTTGGCAGATACAAACAACATCGCAGAAGAATTTTTACAGGCCGCTACACAGGCGCCACAGCCAATACAGGCCGCAGCATCCATGGCACCTTCAGCTGTATTTTTTCCTATTAAAATACTATTAGCTTCAGCAGCATTGCCATTATTAACGGAAATAAAACCACCTGCCGCTATGATCCGATCAAAGGCGGTTCTATTGGTCATTAGATCTCGTAGCACAGGAAAAGCCTTAGCTCTCCAAGGCTCAATTACAATAGTGTCATTTTCTTTAAATCGACGCATATGAAGCTGACAGGTGGCCGTTCCTGTTTCTGGCCCGTGAGCATTGCCATTAATCATTAAAGAGCAGGAACCACAAATTCCCTCTCGGCAATCATGATCAAACTCAATGGGAGTTTCCCCTTTTTCAACGAGTCCCACATTTAAAACATCCAGCATTTCCAAAAAAGACATGTCGGGTGTTACATCTGCTATGTCATAATCCACAAAATTTCCTGGAGTGGAGGGCCCTTTTTGACGCCATATTTTTAAATTCAGCTTCATGATTATTCCCCTAACCAGTAGATTATCTACTTGTAATTTCTTTGAGCAATGTGTGCATATTCAAAAGTTAAAGCCTCTTTATGAAGCTTGGGTTTTTCAGTATTAAATTCCCACGCGGCTACGTGTGAAAAATGGGTATCGTCTCTTAATGTTTCTCCGTCTGGAGTTTGCATCTCCTCTCGAAAATGGGCGCCACAAGATTCTTTACGTTCTAGGGCGTCGATACACATCAATTCTCCTAGTTCAAGAAAATCGGAAACTCTACCGGCCTTTTCCATTTCAGAACTTAAGCATTTATCATCCTGTGGAACCCATAGAGTATTTGAAAATTCCTCTTTCAGGGCTCCGATTTTAGAAATAGCCTCTTTGAGACCCGATTCTTCTCTAGACATGCCAC
>JABMMY010000021.1 GCA_013205415.1 Deltaproteobacteria bacterium | reverse complement strand
ACTATGCGCAGCTGGATGTGTTTACCAAGGTTTTACATTTCGTTCAGACCAATTATGTAGAGGAGGTAGATTCTAAAAAGCTCATTGAAGGAGCGATTAAAGGAATGCTAGCTACTTTGGATCCGCACACCGTTTATTTGCCCGCTGAACAATATAAGGAGATGCAGGTAGATACGAGTGGAAAGTTTGGTGGCCTAGGTATTGAGATTTCAATTGCAGAGGGTTATCTCACCGTAGTGACGCCCATCGAGGATACTCCTGCATTTGTGGCAGGAGTTGAGCCAGGGGATAAAATTTTAATTATCGAAGACAAGGTTAAAAAATTAAAAAAAGAGACTAAGGGAATGAATCTTCAAGAGGCTGTGAATTTAATGCGAGGAGAAAAGGGAAGTAAAGTTACGATTCATGTCGCTCGTAAAGGGGCTGAAAAACTTATTCCTATTGAAATTCGTCGAGATATTATCAAGGTGATGGCCGTTAAAGGTGGCATGATTGAGCCCGATTATGCGTGGCTACGAGTGACCAATTTTCAGGCGAATACCGGAAAAGATTTAAGAAAAAAGATCGAACAACTTACCAAAGAAAATGGAAAGTCACTTCAGGGTGCTGTGTTAGATCTGCGTTCTAATCCAGGCGGACTTTTAGAGGAGGCTATTAATGTTTCCGGTCTGTTCCTAGATAAGGTGCCGGTGGTATCGACGATGGGAAGAAACAAAGCAAAAAAAGAGGTTGAGTTTGCGCGGTCTGAAAACCCGTATAAAACATTTCGGTTGGTAGTTCTTGTTAATGAATATAGTGCGAGCGCCTCAGAAATTGTAGCGGGAGCACTTCAAGATAATAAACGGGCTATTATCGTCGGTAAAACTACCTTTGGAAAGGGGTCGGTTCAAACGGTAATCGACTTAGAAAATCAAGCGGGATTAAAATTAACGGTGGCTCGCTATTACACGCCAAGTGGAAAATCGATTCAATCTAAAGGGATTATCCCCGATATCGAAGTGGATCGTTTAGATACCGCTCTCATCGATAAGGCTCGTAAGGGTAAGTCTCTTCGTGAAGCCGATCTCGAAGGGCACTTAGTGAATGAATTGGGAGAAACTGCGGCTAAAGATGAATCCTCCGATGATCCTAATAAAGTAACTAAAGGTGATAAAGAGGATAAGGACAAACGGCCTATTGTCCAAAAAGATGGCAAAAAAGTTCGCGTGGATGATCCTAAAGAGTTCATCAAAACCGACTACCAATTGCAACAGGCTCTTTCTTACCTAAAGGCCTGGAACATCTTTGAGGCCGTCTCTGAACAATCTAAGGCTCTTAAAAGTGCTTCGGCGAAATGAAGTTTTTAAATCGTATGATACTGGGGGTGATAGCGCTAGCTATCACCTCCTGTGTTTCTCTACCCACTCCAAAATTTTCTCTTCAAAATAAAAATATTTTTAAACTTCGCTTTCAGAATATGTTGGCCCTTGAGCTTTACTCTGCAGGGTGTTCTATTTTAAGTTATGGAGGCGTCGAAAAAATGTGCGAATTTGCGCTTCAAAATCCCGCAGATCTCGTATTTCAAATCGGCCCTAGTTTCTCAACAGTATTTTTTGAGAAAAGCACGCGGGATGAACTTCAGAGTCGGCGTACTGCGCTTTGGAAGGTGTGGGAGGTTCAAAAAGTAGGTTTCTATTCTGTTGATGCTTTAGATCTACAGCCCTCCTTAGCCGATTTCAAAGAGGCCTATGCTAATCGGTCTATTTTATTATTAAGTAGTAACTTAAAAACAAAAGATCTTTCGCAATATCTTTTTACGCCTTTCCTAAAGTTAGATATTAATGGCACCAAAGTGGGAGTTTTAGCCTTTTCAGAAAATAGTAATCGGCTACAAGAAAAGGAATGGAATATTGAATCTATCGACCTATCTTTTCAAAAAATAGGTCGGGAATTGACCGCAGATGTCGATCTTTTTTATGTATTAGGTTCTATTTCAAAAAGCGCTAGGCAGGAGATAGTCCTGAGGTCTCAAAGGCCTGTTTTGTTTTTAGGCGGGGAACTTTCTGAGCGTAATACCACCCATATTGTGGCGGAAAACGGTAAATACTTTTTTGCTAAAACACCTGATCTAGGAAGAGGTTTTGGAGAGATTACTGTAGGCCATTTTGAAAAGGATTTATTGGGGAAAACTGAACAGCAGGTGATCGGTGGAATGGACCACTCCTTTCGAGCCTCTCTTTTGGATGCGATGCCTAAGACCCCTAATAGGTGTTCTCAAATATTGAAAACAGAAGAGCCTCAGTCGTTAACGACTGAGGCTCTTAAACCGTAGATCTTTTAATAAAATAAGGGCGGTTATTTGCTTGCTGCTACTTGAGTTACCAGTTCTTCGTCTGCGGGCGTATCATCACCTAGCTTATATATGGTTAATGGCTCACTATTCAAACCGTTAACGGTGATGGTTTTAGCGTCATCCTTTGCCTCTGCGGTCATAAAATTGTAGAAAAGGGTTCCTAAAGAGCCGGCAGCGGTAAGGGTACCTGCGGCTGCAAGAAATCTAGTGATCCTTCGGCAGGATAGATAAAAGTTGGGATGGCCGCATTGACTTGCACAGGTTAGAGCCTGGAGATCCTTGATCTCTGCCTCTTTTAAATTTTTAATCTCATCTTTACCTACAAGTCTTTCTGCTAGATTTTTTTCGAAAATACCTGCAGTCTTGTGTGAGGATGTTTTAGAGAGTCTACTATCGAAGGCCTGATGCATTGTTAATATCCCTTTGAAGGCGTCGGTTTCGATATCAATTTTTTCTCTTTTTAATAATTCTTTAATAATAGGGTCATCTTTCAATCGTGCTTTTGTGGCTTCGTAGGACTCGGTATTGGTTCTTGTCGTTTCTTTCTTGTTAGACTCGGATAGTGCTTTTCCTGTGTCCTCGTGCACTGGCTTTTTTCTCTCTTCTAGGGGCTTTCTTATTTCTTGTGGGGATGGTGGCTTTTGTCCCGGTATTAGCGGCTTAGACTTAGGCAGAGGCTTAGTAATCGGCCTAGTAATAGGAGGGCCCGCCTGAAGAGTTAAGGAGGTTAAGGCTAAAAATAGGATTTGATAAATACCATAAGTTTGTAATCTGTTTTTCATTAGGAGCTCCTTGAAAATAATACACCGGTGACAGGTTAATTTTACCTGGAAGGAGATTGAAAATAAAGGGCTGAGATAGATTAGAATAAAAATGAGTCACCGACTTCGAGTTATCTGCGATGTGGTTAGTCAAATATAGTAGAGGTAATTCATAGAGCATAGCCCGCCTCTATTAGGCAGATCGTCAAAAAATTGACGAATAAGAAAACTAATCTATAGCTAAGGGTACTTTCTCTTTGCGCCCTACAAACTCTTTCCAAAATTCCGCTACCGTTTTTTTAGGATAAGTTGCATTTTTTGAGGTGACATACTTCCCAAAGGCCTCTAAGACCTTTTCATTTTCAGGTTTGTTTTCGGGTCTTACTAATCCTGGAATCTTAAGAAGTTCAGAGGCTGCATAAGTTTTAACTGCCGCTAGATCATTTGGGGAGGTGGAATGAATTTGGTTACCCTGTAGTGCTCCAAAAGCCGCTGGACGATTCAGGAGAATCAAGCTACCTAGATTTTCCTGTACGGGTTTACCATGGGCATCGGTATAGGCCCGAATCAAAACTTGATTAGCACGTTGGTGCTGAAGTTCTGCAGAAGGACTACGGCCTGTGTGATCATAAATCGCCGATGAAAGGCCAGTAACATTATCTAAGGTTTCAGCTACCTTAGATAAGTTCTGTCCCACTCTAGTTAAGAGGGGGATCGCTTTTTTTGCGGCAATAATAGCAGCGGCCGTATCTTTAGGTAATATATCGCGCAGTTTCTGCTGAACCACGGGAGAGTCTACATAATTTAAATTAGCATTTAATTCAATCTCACCCTCCATGACTTTATAATATTGCTTCCATTGGCTAAAGGCTGCCTGCTGTTCTTTGAGATTTAATGCCTCCGTTTTTTCTTTAAGTAGAAGGTCATTCTTTTTAAGTTCCTCCTTTGGGGCTTTAAACCGGTTGAACCCTCCGGTGGCCTTTTGGAGATTAGTGACCTCGGCTCGAAGATCATCGATGGGGGTCTCTTTGTGAGGAGATTTGTTTAACTTACTCTGCACCTCGGGAATTCTAGTTTCAATATACTCTAGAGCCTGTTTTAAAACTTGGGGAGATTTAGATGTTGCTATGTCCTGACTCCTAGAGGGCAACGACATCACAACCTGGTCGATAGTCTCCTGTCCATAGAGCTTAACGAGATCCCGAATAGGGGTTGAAAGAGGCTGCCCATTCTTTGCAATCAGAAATTGCCCATTAGATTCGGGAGGAGAAAATATTTTTTTTAATGCAACCTCCGCGTCCTTATATTGAGCGTAACGAGCCATACTTCGACCGATGTAAAGATCCGTCCCTATACTAGTTAGCGTCTCAAGTGCGCCATCTCCTGTGAAGGAGGGAAGTTTTCCATTGCGAACACTATGGGCCCCCTGTTGTCCAACTACAAAACCTGCAGTTCCGGCTAATTCGACCGTATTAGTTTTAAAATTTTTGATGGAAAAAAAACGTTGTAATCCAGGAGGCACAGCATTCATTGCCAACCTTTGGGTAACGATTCCTGGAATCATGTAAGCTGTGCCAATTACAGCATCCTTGGCTCCTTCAAGTAAGGTTTTATTTTGCGTAAAGTCTCCAGGTATTCCTCCTCTCGCAATTTGTTCCGATTGCTCTATTAAACTTGCGCCAAAAATATGGGTTAACATTCTAGAACTAGGTAAAGCTCCACCCACTCCATTCATTAAGAAAAAAGATTTTTGAGTGGCTAAAATCTGTCTCAGATAGTTAGTAGTATCGGGTCCGGGTGTGGTAGCCCCGGTTAGATTCGGTTCAAGCCAGTCAGGAATGCCATTGCTATTTCTGTCATAGACCTTTTCTGCATACCATTCTCGCCATTCTTTTTCGAAATCACTCTCAGATTGACCCTCTTTTCTTGTGGGTTCTGAAGGGTGTTTTCGCCATTCCTTTCCTTCTTTATAATCTTTTTCTATTTTGTTTTGCGTATTCGATCCCATACGCAATTCGTTAGCATAGAGAATAGCTGTAGGAATACTAAATTTAGCGGCAGTGTTAGTACTTGTGGATACTAATTTACCGAAACTATTAACACCCATTTTCATTTGAGTCGCTTTGCTTAAACCGCTACCGATAAATCCCAATGATTTTTTAAGGGCTGTCACCTCGGCGATGGTAACGATCTCTTTTCCGACAAATAAACCGCTTTTCTGTAGTATTAGAACTTCAGCTTTGCTCAAAACTGTGGTTCCTATTTTGCCTCCAATTCCTCCTACAGGTAATGTTAAAAGAAAGAGTGTCGCATCATGAGTGAGTTGAGCATTATCAACATATTTTTGGATCTGGTTTTTTTCATCATTCAAAGCCGAACGTAAATATTGGTTATGATCGGCTTTGTATGTTCGAGCAGTTTTACCGTTATTAGAGATATTTCCAAACTGGTCAATCTGCCCAGCTGATTTTTGGAGGTCATTATAGGTGCTCTCCAAGGCTTTAGTTTTTGCAGAATTCTCCGTCGCAGCTATCAATCCCAATTTGTAGTAGTTGTTGTTTAGCAGACCTCTACCAAATCCTTCAGCACCATGCCAAAATCCTCCATATTCGGCCTTGGCATTATCGTATTCTTCCTTGAGGGCGTTGACATCTTTAATCTGGTCCTCGAGTTTCTTTTCCATAATCTTTAGATCCTCTAATTCATAGGTGACTTCATCCCCTTTTGTAACAAACTTAACGGCAGTCGTTTCATTAAGGGGCAACCACTGGTCCGGGCCGACATAAAGCCCCTGGTTAAGAAAGCTGACAGAACGATCATGTATCCAGTTTTGAAGCGCGTTTTTTCCGTTAAGATGAGGGGTGTCGATGCCTGTATTAGGATCTCTAAAAACCACCTTGAAGTCTGGATATTTTGTAGAGAGGTCATCGATCATCTTTTGGGTGATCCTAATTTTATCTTTATCAATAATAAAAGCGTTGTGGTGCGGATCCCAGCTTAAATCGGAATAGGATTTCAAAAGTTCTGTTTGAGCGACCTGTTTTTTAGCTTCATCTTCAATCAGTTTAGATGTAGCGGCTGTTAAGTTACCTTCAAATGCATAAGGAATTTTTAGAGTTAATGCCTTTCTATCGTTTAAATATCGAGGGTCCTTATCGCCCAGGCTATGTTTTAATTTGGCAAGAGCGGTAAAGGCATTATCTTGGGCTAGCCCTAAAACTAATTCTCCTTCCATCGCTTCTTTATTCTCTTGAGTGTTTTCTCGGTTCTTCTGGGATAGTAGTCTATCAATAATAGATCTCTTGTCCTGTTCCTTTGCTTCATTTAATGCCCACATTTTTTTATATGCCGTTTCATTCCATTGGTCCCTTAAATTAGCTATATCTGAAGACGGAGGCACTTTGTGGAGATCATTATTATTAACCCATTCCTCAAAACTTCCCGGAGGCAGATCCTTAAAAAAGTTAAGGGTATTCCAAGCCTCACTTAGACCCTGTTTTTCGACTGGATTTTGACTGTTATGTAGGCGCTGTACGAAATCTGTTTGGGCCTGTCGTATTCCATCTGAGAAAATTTTGTTTTTATCCTCTATTAATTTACCGAAGGCAGCCCTCTCTAAGGGTTTAGGGGTAGGATCTATAGGGTTGCTTTCCTTTAAAATATAAAATAGTGAAGCCATTTGAGGAATCTCAGATATCAATGCGGTTTTTAAGTATTTAGGGTCATGGTTTTTATAGGTTAAGGCTTTTAGATAGTCGGTAGTTAATGGGGTGCCATCTTTTTTTAAGTCATGAAGCAGTTGTAAATGGGCCTGTTCTTCGGTATCTGAGGGCTTACCCATTCGTGTTAAGGCTGCAATTCTTGCGTGGGCAGGTTGGCCATGAAACCCAGTTACCCTATTATCTATTGGAATAGTGGATGCTAGCCGTGATTCTACCTGTGTAGAAGATAGCTTGAATTCTTTGAGTAATTTTTCCTCTGTAGTAAGGCGGGTTGCAATATTTTGAAGTTCATAAAAATCGGCCTGGCCTAGGGGCCAATAGGCATAGGGGAGCACATTATTATTCCCTCTACTATCTAGCATTTCAAGGGCGTACAGGAGGGCCTTTTCCCCATCGGTTAGGCTCTGAGTCTGACCTGGCGGGACTTTCAATTTAGCTAGCACCGGTTGAATGGCTTTGCTTAACTTTTCTCGCGCCTTGCTATAGTCCTCCTGGTTTTGAATCGCTGAGAAATTTGGAATGAGAGGATTTTTCTTTTGGAGACCACTCCAAAGTGAGGCTGCAATTTTTGAATCCTTTAAATTAAATAGGGCAGTCGAATGGCCGGTAAGAAAATAGTTTTTTAAAGAGCGTATTTTGTATATGTCGTCTCCTAATAAATGTAATAAAAAAGGGTCCTGTTCATGAATCTTGTTTCTTATTTCTAGAGGGATGAGAATCTTAAATTTATTTTCTGCTTTTGTAATGATATCGTTGATCGAATTAGAATTTTTAGTATTAGGACGCTGAAACATCGATTTTAAATTTTCAGTGTGATCGATAAGGTTGTATTTTTCATTATTCTCTTGGTCACTTCGGCTACTCTTAAGTGGATCTTCCGTGCCCTTTTCCATAAGCCGACCGGCTCTAAGAAGTGCCTCTCTAGCTTCAGTAATAGGAGGGGAATGGGTCCAATTAGTTTTTGTTTCTAATTCGCTTAGCCCTTCATTAATACTATCTCGAAGGGTGTCTCTTTTTTCTGGCGAAATCTTTTCTAGATCCTTTTGAAATGCCTCTTCGAATCGGTCCCAATGCAGACTTCTATCCACAGGAGACATACCTTCTTTGTTAGTTTTAAGAAAATTAAGTGTGCCCTCTTGCCCTATCAAAGTTTTATTAAGCGTTTCTTTAAGTCGATTTTCGTGTTCAGAGTAGCTCTCATCTTTAGTGGGATTTGAGGAGGTAAAGCTAAGATGAGGT
>JABMMY010000276.1 GCA_013205415.1 Deltaproteobacteria bacterium | reverse complement strand
TGAGGGTGGCTCAACTAAAGAAGGGGCTCACTAATGGCCAGTGATTTCATCTCCTCAGTTCCAGCAGGTAAAGAAACACTTCGTACCGACGAACTACTTCTTAATATGGGACCTCAACATCCCAGCACCCATGGAGTGTTGCGCGTTATTGTGATTACCGATGGAGAGATTGTTAAGGAGGCTCGTCCTGAAATTGGTTATCTACACCGGTGCTTTGAAAAACACGCAGAGAATGTTGACTACGTTGCCGTATCTCCCTACGTCGATCGCCTTGATTATTTAGCCTCTATGAATAATGCCATGGGCTATGCCATTGCCGTAGAAAGTCTTGCGGGAATTGAGGTGCCCCGACGTGCGGAATATATCCGAGTGATTGTTTCCGAATTGCAGAGAATTGCGAGTCACTTGATGTCCTATGGGACCTACGGTTTAGACATGGGGGCCTTCACCGCCTTCATGTACGGATTCCGAGATCGCGAGATGATTTTAGATATTTTTGAAAAACTTTCAGGCGCTAGGCTTCTTTATAATTACATGTGGATTGGGGGTGCCTATCGTGACATCACTCCGGAAATTATAAAGCAGATCAAAGATTTTCTTGTCTATTTCAAACCTCAGGTTGAAGAGTACAACAATTTAGTGACCTACAATAAAATTTTTACCGAGCGCACTCGTGACATTGGGGTGATCGATTTAAATACCTGCTACACCTATGGGTTAACTGGGGTCATGCTACGAGGGGCCGGATTAAAATGGGATCTTAGAAAAGATCATCCCTACTCTATTTATAAAGAGGTCGAATTTGAGGTGCCGGTAGGCACTGGCCAAATGGGAACCCTAGGCGATTGCTGGGATAGGCATATCGTTCGAATGAAAGAGATGATTCAAAGCATTCGAATCATCGAACAACTAATAGATGGCATTCCAGAAGGCCCTTATCGTGCAAAAGGTGGCAAGGTAATTAAGCCTCCCGCCGGTGAAGCCTATTCGAGAACCGAATGTCCCCGAGGAGAACTTGGTTTTTATATTATTTCTGATGGCACCGGAAAACCCTTTCGAGTCAGATGTAAAAGCCCATGTTTTATGAATATCAGTACTCTAGATGAGATCAGTCGAGGGGTCATGGTGGCCGATTTAGTGGCAACGATTGGAAGTCTCGACATCGTTTTAGGAGAGGTGGACCGATGACATTCACAGAATATTTAGGAACGATAAGGGATGCAGCACTCACTACATTCAAGGGAATGGGAATTACCTTTAAAATATTTTGGAAGGTAAATACCAAGGGGGATGTGACCATTCAGTATCCCGAAACTAGAGATCACCTACCTTTAGGTTCTAGAGGGTTGTTATTTAATGATGTCGACGATTGTATCTCTTGTAAACAATGTGCTGTGGTGTGCCCGGTAGACTGCATCTACATTGAAGCGGACAAAAAAGAGGCCACTGCCACTCCCGACTTTACTAAAGGTGGAGTTAAAAAATCTTTAGAATTAAAACGTTTTGATATCGATATTAGCCTATGCTGCTACTGCGGTCTTTGTAGTGCGGTCTGCCCGACCGATTGCCTTTACCATACGAAAGAATACGAATATTCTGTCTTAGATAGAGATAAGCACATCATGAACTACATGGATTATAAACGTTAGATGACTCAAAAAATCGGACAAAAGATTTTGGCCCTTTTTGGAGGGTCTCAGTTACCTATTATAAATGAAAATTCTTTACTCCGTGAGATAGCTGAAAGCTATCCTCACCTCTACGATTTCATCGAGAGAAAATATGGAATTAAAATAGGCCCCGAAGAGATATTAGAGCCCCTAAAAACCTTTGTATTTCGCCTAGGGTTACCTCCAGCTCAGATCGTCTTTATGGAGGTGCAAATGGATAGTCTTTCTAAGGGGGTCAAAGAAATTACCGCCCAGGATACTATGAATCTATTAACTGCAACTCCGACCCTATCACTTTTAGACGTCAGAGAGAGTTGGGAGTTGAAACTAGGATCGATTCCCAAGGCCCTTCCACTCACCGCCACTCTTCTTGATGAGATTCTTCAGAGGTGGGATAAAAATAACCCAGTCATACTTTATTGTCATTTTGGAATTAGAAGCCTCGATGCCGCTTCATTTTTAGCAGATCGAGGCTTTACGAAGGTTTTTATTCTCAAAGGAGGGATCGATAATTGGTCGACAGAGATCGATCCTACGATTCCCAGATACGATGGAGCCTATTGTTAAGCGTGAGTGGCTTTGTGAACCGCTTGGCTTAATCGAGAAATATAACGAGAGGCCGTTTTCTTTTTAATCAGATTCTTACTCGCTGCCTTCATCAATATCTTTTGAGCTTCATTAAGAAGAGGCTGAAGAGTTTTCTCCGCATCCTTCCCAATTTTCTCCTTCATTGCCGTACGAAGATTTTTAATAATCGTACGAAAGTGGCCACGAGCCTGAGAGTTTCTTGTATTTCTTGTTACCGCTTGTCTTGCTGCTTTAACTGCTGACGCATGTTTCGCCATAAATCACCTCTTTAAAGAGCGTGACCCTATTAAATTCACAAAAAAAAGTCAACGCTAACAAGCTTTTACTTACACCTTAGTTGGCCACTACAAAATACCCTCCCCTTCATCGATGAATTTAATTTGACTAAGGCGAGCGATTAAAAGGCAGCGGTTAAGGGACGGAGGTCTGTATTTTTTTCGTGAAAATAGATCTCAAAGGTGACTAAAGACTATTCCAGCGTCTAGAAAATACACAAATAAACATATTTAAGTCACTGTATTCTATAGGGTTTATCTGGCCCTTAGCTTGCACTTCTATACTACTAAAGAAAGAGGCAATGGTTTGAACACTTCGAGTAAAACATCGATAAAAATTCTGAATCTTGTTTTTCTGAGTCTTCTATTGCCCTCCATTCAGCTTTTGAGTGCAGAACCTACAACTACAACTCCAACTACAACTATACCTCCAGCGCCACAATCGGACCGTTCGGGATCTTCGGGGGCGGCGGGAGCGGCGGCGGCGGCGGGGGCAGCCATGGCAGGATTAGGTTGTATTATGGGTTTGAAGGCGGCACAGGAGGCCGGTCCGGCAGAGAAACCTATGCTGCAAATGATGGCAATGCAACAATGTGATCAGGCGGCTCAAAATGCAGCCTCTGCAGCAGAAAATAATAAACAAAAGGATAAATTAGATGCTCCTCCAGCGGCACAGGGGCCTGGCTTTCAACCTCCACCTCAGATTAAAGAACCTGAAGATGGAAAACCTGTGGACCTCAGTAAGTTTGCGCAAAACGAAACTAAATCGGATAGTAAATCGGAAACGAAGCTTCCCAACTTTGACCCTCCTCCACTAGCCGACGCCTCAACAAAACCTGAAGAGGGAGCTGGTAATCCTATTGGACCTATTTTACCTGCCACCTCAAATCCTCAGGTGGTCGATAAC
>JABMMY010000275.1 GCA_013205415.1 Deltaproteobacteria bacterium | reverse complement strand
TGCCTATAGAGGCCCTAAATTTAAACTCACCTCCCGACCCTACAAAATAGAGGCCATAAAATTAGCGGGTGGATTTTTAAGAAAAATTGAAAATCGTTTTAGTCCTAAGTTGTTTTTAAAAAGTCTCCAGTTTCTAAAAAAAGAAAAATACGCTGTGATCATGGCAAGCCATATCTCTTTAGCTCCTATGGCTGCACTACTTTCCAAATTAACAGGAACCCCTTTTGTAGTCATCGCTTACGGATTTGAAGTTTGGGGAGGATTTTATCCACAGGATAAATGGGCCTTGAAAAAAGCCGATGGGATTATTTCAATTAGCCATTGGACAAGGTCTATCTTAGAGAAACAGGGATTTGATCCAAAAAAGATATCTATTGTACACCCCTGCCTCAGCCAAGAGATAATCTCTAAAAAGAGAGGGCCAGTTTCGCAATCGGATACCTCCTCTTCAAACAAAACTCTTAAGCTTCTTACCGTCTCTAGACTAGATGCCAGCGAGCAATACAAGGGTCATGATCATGTTCTGCTAGCGCTCGCGCTGCTAAGAAGGTCCGATCCCAATCTTTCGTTTTCCTACACCATTCAGGGCGATGGAAACGATTCACAGAGACTCCAAGAGAAGGTTCATGAATTACAGTTACAAAACTGGGTTACTTTTATACCCGGTGTGACCGATCGAACCGAACTAGAAGAAAGTTATTCGGCTCATGATGTTTTTATTATGCCCTCCAGATTTGGGTATTGGGACCACAGGTGGCGCGGTGAGGGATTTGGTATAGTCTATGTTGAGGCCGGTTTTTTTGGAATGCCTTCGATCGCCTATCGTTGTGGCGGAGTCATGGATATCATTAAGCATGAGCAGAATGGGCTTCTAGTCGAACCGGACAATATTGAAGCCTTAGCCGAATCTATTAGGGCATTAGCCAATAATAGATCTCAAATTCTGAAACTCGGAGAGACAGCTCATCAGATGGCGCTAGAAAACTTTATTCCGATTCAAATTAAATTAGAATTACAAAAAGCCCTACAATTCAATTTAAGATCTTTCTAGTTTTTGTGGCCAGACCTAGAGGGAAGACAACCTTCTAACACCCTATTTTTCAGGCTAGAGCATCCCTAAAATCATTCCATGTTCCAATCCCATTTATATTAGGGACCGATTGGATGAGATCGGTGGAGGATAATTTTAATTTTACAAGAGTTCTAATTTGACTCGGAAGATAGTGGTTATTCACAGACAACACAGAAACTAAATCCTGCCCATCTCTAAAATAATTTCTCCAATGCTCTAGACTTCTTGGGTAGGCCTCAAGATGAAGCACATCTTTTAAACTTATTTTAGGGCAACGGTAGATCCAATGGGTCCACCACATATGAAGTTTGGAACCATGTCCCTTTGGGTGTTCATTTGGAATTCTTGGAATCTCCGTTTCGGGTTCACTCGGACGTAACATTTCAACGATCTTACAAAACACCTGGTCAATGGCTTTATTAATATCGGCTTCAGCACCAAACGCGAAAACAGGTTTCTCCTCTAACCTTTGTCTTGAAAAGGCGGCAAGTCCGACGACCCAAGCCTGTGTAGAATTTGGATAAAATAATAGATGGAGATCATACTGTTGCAATAAATAAAACGGCACCTTAGTTCGCATCCAATTATTAGCCCCTACTACCAACATAGGATTCTTCATCATCGAAGAATATTTTTTTAAGGTTCTAACTTTCGCCAAACTAAATAGAGCATCTAACGTGGCCTCCTCTTTATTCGCTCCAACTCCCATCCCCTCAAACTGTGATTGCTTAGGAAGAAACCGGGTGATGAGCTCCACATTTCCAGTTTGCAGCACCTCAGCAGGAACACTTTCACCGCGTGCTAATCTCCTAGGAAGATCTAGCACCACACACCGTTTCATCCACTCGTCTACGGCCTTTGATCTGGAAACCTCTTTATCTCTATCCACACCATAGGAGGTAAAAGTTTCTCCAGATAATGGAGCCTCTCCAGTGGCGCTAGCTAACCATAAATTTCCATCGGGAGTTCCAAATCTGGCAACCTTAATGTGAGTCAGTGGAGAGAAAGCAAAATTGGTTCGTTTAGTAATTTCTGAAGGGGCCACATAATTTGTTTTTTCACAGGTACAACGAGGATGAGGATAAACTAAGGCCTCAAGACGAGTGTAGGTGCCATCGAGATCGATCTCATAAAAGATATGTGATTGGTTTTCTAATAACAGCTCAGGAATTAATTCACGTCTTACCGTTAAGTTCGAGAGTGGCATTTTTTCCACCGCTACTTTTCTATCCTGCAGCCAAAACTCAACACACTCCGCACAGGGAGAACCCTTCTGTGAATCTGGAGCTAATCCTAATAAAAATCCCTCACGAACTTTAAGCAAGAAAGGTTTTAGAACAGACGTGCCGGTAGAGCCTTGCCGAAAAAAAGCCAATGTTCACCTCGTAATGGTTTAGAAGTTGCGGCAATATAGGGAAAAGAGAGGTAGGAAACAAGAGACAAGTTTTGTCACACCCTGAGTAATTTATACATAATAATTACGATTAGTTACTGGTTAGATATTCTTTGAAAAAACTTTTCATAAATTTGAGGCAGGCTTTTTTCTACCTCCTCTTTTAATTCAAATGTAATGGGATACAAAGCCGATTTTAATTCTTCTAAAGTTAATGCTTTCCAAAATTTTTGCGATAGAGGTTGATAACTCACATGCCATCGCTCAGGACTCACCCCACCAAGATCGGTGGCATAGGGACGAAAAAAACCAAAGCGAGAAAGATTATTATCTAACCAATCATGCATGCTAGCAAATAGTCCAGCTCCTTCGAACTCCGATGGAATGAGTTGAATCTTATAATTTTCAGGAAGTGTTTTCAGATCAAAAATATCGAGATCGGTTCCCCAATGATGGCGGCTCAAACCCGGAAGAGAGGACCAACGTAAAATGGAAAATACCTTTTCCATGGTTGTTAATTGAGAAATATCTAACACGTGGCTCTGGCTATCGTAAATGGGCCGACTCCCTAAGGCCTTTCCATTCCAGATAGCTAACTGTGAATCAAAACTTCTAAATCCACTGCACACCTCCAACTGAAAACCCTCTTTAGCTGCAGCTGCTTTTAGCTTTTCTAATGGAGATACCACCGCTTGATGCACACCCAATTTTTTAGGTATTAGCCAATGAATATGCTCTTCAGTTCTTCCGGTTAAAATCTTATTATCTATTTTCATTTACCGCGATTATAGCACAGGCCAGAGAAGGAAGGGGCAGGGCTATTTTACAATTAACTGTCCAGACTTGACGTACCAATCTAGCGTGTCTGTTAGCGCACCTTTAAGGTCAACTTTTGCTTTCCAACTAAACTGTTTTTCAAAACTATGGGATGAGACCACCCATTTATTAGGCCAAATTTCCTTAGCACGATCACGGGATAACGAAGGCAGGGCTTTGGTAAGGGAAGGAATCACACTAATTATTTGCGATGCCATCCAGATTAAAAATTCAGGAATGAAAATTAGTCTTCCCTTTTTATTCATCAGACCTGTTGTAGTCTTAATTAAATCAATATCGGTAATGACTTGATCGGAGGCCACAAAAAAATATTTTTGTGGTAGGGCACTCAAACTAAATTCAGATTGTAAAACCTGGATAATGGCTCCTACTAAATCCTGAACGGCCACAAAGCTATATTGTTTTTTTTTAAAACCGGGTTTGATTTGAACTATTCCATTTGCCATTTTAAATAGTGGCAAGGTGGCAGTGTCTCTACCTCCTAAAATCATTGGAGGACGTAGAAAAACTACATTCATCTGTGGAAACTTAGCCTGAACGGTCTGCTCCATTTGAAGTTTAGAACTACCGTACCAGGTCAGTGGCCTATTTTGATCCTGTTCTGTTTTATAGTCCTGCGCCCCTACACAGGGGCCACTGGCGGCCTGTGACGAAAGAATGACGATCTTATTTGGAGTCGATACCGTCTGCATTAAACGCAAAGTACCCTCGGTATTGGTGCGCATATAATCTTCTAGGGAGTTTCCAAATAAGACTCCAGCACTATGGACGACATGATCAATAACACCTAGATGACTAAAATCCCAGTTGGGGGCCTCCATAACTAAAGGTTTCAATACCTCTGGGAACTCTAGGAAGCCCTCCTCCATGAGTTGCTGGCGCAGTTTAGCTTCACTGCGAACTGGCAAATATATCACTTCATATTTTTGTTGTTTGAGAAGTTCCAATAATACATTTCTTCCAACAAAACCTGTGGAACCGGTCAATAATACTTTCATAAACTCTTTTCAAAAACTCGATAATTTTTATACTTTTGAGCTCCAAACAATTCGAGTGTTCGGATCATCGGAGTATTGCTCTCCTCGATCCAAGAGGCCTCTCCCCCCATAAAACGCTCTCGACCACGAGACAAGGTCTCGTAATAAAAAACAGGCGCGACTCCAGAGGACTGAAATTCTGGCTTCACTCCCAGCACCGCTAGCCTAGCCTCCTTAGGAGGATTCCTTTTTAAATGCCAAAGAAACTTAAGTATTCTAATCCATCGCGACGATTTTTTTACTCTCCACATGAGCTCATTAATATTAGGAAGGAACATAGAAAATCCGACCGGCTGTCCATCTTTTTCAGCAATCAAGACTAAATCGGGATGGACAAAGGCTTTGAGATCATTGGCTGCAAAGGCTAAATCCTCAAACGATAATGGAGTGAAACCCCAGTTGCGATTGAGGGTTGCATTATATAGCTCTTGAATAATTTTCAATTCCTCTTGTAGTCTTGTCATATCAATATTTCTAACTGTAATTCTTCCGGTTTTTTTAAACCGTTCAATAACACGAGTCACCTTTGCAGGGATTGCAACAGAAGTAGCCATGTAATAGGCATAGAGATCTCTAACTCCGGAAAGATTCAGACTATGATAAATATTAATATAGTAGGCAGGATTATAAGGCATCATGATGAAAGGTGAAGAATCAAAGCCCTCAACTAAAAGCCCACATTCATCATTTACAGTTGGATTATAAGGGCCCCGAATAGAGGTGAGCCCCCTCTGGCTAAGCTCTTTTTCTGCGGCGGTAAAAAGAGCACGCGCTACCTCTTCATCATCTATAAAATCAAAAAAACCAAAAAAACCAACTCTATCTTTGTAATATCGATTATGAGATCTATTTTCTATAGCGGCAATTCTACCGACAGGTTTTCCATCTCGATAGGCTATCATTGCTACTAAATCGCCGTGCTTAAAAAATGGAGACTTAGGGCCGATTAATTTAGCGATACTCCCAGGAAATGGGGGGACAAAGTAGAGATCCTTATTGTGGATTCGCTCCGAGACTTGCTCGAAGAGCTTCAGACTCTTCGCCGTCCTGCACATCGAAATCGTAACCATTATTCACCCTTCTCTTAGTGCCTTCTCGATAAGCACTGTCATCGAATACCCCAAGTTCTTTTCCTATTCTAGCAAAAGTATCTAGAACATAATCAAGCTCATCTGTGGTGTGGGTCGCCATATAGCTGGTACGAATAATAGCTTCGCCATATCTCACAGCAGGAAAGACTGCCGGAGTTGCAAAAATACCCGCCTCAAAAAGCCTTTGCGCAAATTGAAGAGCCTTTATTTCAGACCCAATTAAAATAGGAACCACAGGTGTTTGTGTCGTTCCAATATTAAATCCTAATGATTTAAATCCTTCATGCATTTTGTAGGTATTTTTCCAAAGCTTCGCAATACGCTCGGGCTCCTCTTGCATCAACTCTAAAGCCCTTAAAACTCCACCCGTCACTGCAGGAGCTAAGGAGGCTGTGAACATAAAGCAGCGAGCTTTGTGTTTTAAAAATTCGATCACCGGTTTGGATCCTGCTAAAAATCCGCCCATGGATCCTAGAGACTTTGAAAAGGTTCCCATCATGAGATCGACTTCAGAGTTAAGCCCGAAATGATGTACCGTGCCCTCCCCTTTAGGTCCTAAAACACCTAGTGAATGCGCTTCGTCGACATAAACGCGACAACCATATTCTTTAGCTACCTTTTGCATTGCAGGAAGATCCACAATATCTCCAGACATGCTAAAAACGCCATCTACCACTAAAAATTTTCCGGTGGTCTCAGGTAATCTTTTTAATCTTCGTCTCAAAGCATCGGCTGAATTATGTTTAAAAGGAATGGTCTTTGCCACAGATGACTTACAGCCATCAATAATACTCGCATGATTTTCACGATCGCATAAAATGGCATCGGTATTTTCAAGAAGAGAACTTAAAGCACCTTGATTGGCAAAAAAACCGGTGGAGAAAAGAAGCACCGCCTCCCGTTTTAAAAACTTGGCTAGAGCCTCCTCCAGATCTTCATGAAGTTTAATATTTCCATTTAAGAAACGAGATCCCGTGCAGCCCGAACCATATTTTCTAGTGGCGGCAATGGCGGCCTCAACCACCCGTTCATCTTGAGCCAAGCCCAAGTAATTATTAGAGCCGATCATTATTTTCGTTTCACCATTACAAACGACCTGATTGCCCATGGTAGCTTCAATGGTTCTAAAATAAGGATAGAGACCTAAGGATTGGGCCTTGGTGTGCTGATTAAATTCATAACACTTAGTAAAAACATCTTTGTGTGAGCTGATAGATATCGAGTTTCCGCTAGCGTTTCCGTTAGAGTGCCCGTTAGAGTTTCCGTTAGAGTGCCCGTT
>JABMMY010000274.1 GCA_013205415.1 Deltaproteobacteria bacterium | reverse complement strand
CTCAATACAGGGGTTCCCCATGCGGTCATTGAGGTCAAAGATATTGATACCTAACCTATTTTAGATGTGGGCCGACGCCTTTTAAAACACCCTGTATTTGGTGAAGAGGGAACGAATGTTACTTTTTTTCAGCGTTATGTAGGTCAAAAAATTAAAACAACCACCTTTGAACGCGGGGTAGAACATGAAACATTTGCCTGTGGAACTGGAGTGGCTGCGGCTGCGATCATATACTCTGAATTATATATGCAACCCTTTCCAATAGAGGTTGAAACTCCTGGTGGAACCTTAAAAGTTGATGTGAGTCCCGTTTCTAAAATGTTGCTGCTCCAGGGCCCGGCTGAATATGTTTATACGGTTGAATTAGATGCGATCCCTCGGAACTTTGAAAAACGGCATCTCTTAAGTGACAGGAAGTGATGTTTTAAAATGGATTTGAAAGGTGTTTTTGTTGCAACGGTAACTCCTTTTTTAAATAAATCGGGTGAGGTTGATTTTAAAGTTTATAAAGATCATCTGAACTGGCTCATGGCATCAGGTGTTGATGGCTTTGTTCCCTGTGGCACCACAGGTGAAGGCCCCTGTTTGTCCGAACTGGAAAGACAGAAACTAATTGAGCTTAGCTCTGAAATTGCCGAACCTAAAAAACTTAAAGTTATTGCAGGTTGCGCAAGCAATGCAACGGCAACTGTTTTAAAGATGATTTTAGCAGCCAAAGAGGCTGGGGCCCACGCAGCTCTGGTGGTCACTCCCTATTATAATAAACCGACTCAGGAAGGTCTCATTGCCCACTATGAATTCTTGGCCGACCATAGTTCTATTCCTCTCATTCTTTATCATGTTCCCGGAAGAACTAACGTAACTTTTCAGTTAGCCACACTACAGAAACTTTTTTCCCATACGAACATCATTGGAATTAAAGAGGCGAGCGGAAATTATGGCTTTTGGATGGCAATGGCTGAAAAATTAGATTGGAATACCAAATCAATTTTAGCGGGTGACGACGATGCCTTTGCTTTAATCCAGCAGTTGGGAGGCAAGGGAATTATTTCTGCCACCGCAAATATAGCACCTGAGTTTTTTGTGAAATTATTTCAGCTCACCGAGGCGGGTGATTGGGCTCAGGCTTTCAAGTTGCAAAAAAAGATATATCCTTTGATTCAAGCGATGTTTTCAGAAACCAACCCCTCTCCTGTAAAATATGGTTTGAAGCTTTTGAATCGAATGGAAAATAATGTTCGCCTACCTTTAGTGACAGTGTTACCCAAAACAGAAATTAGGGTCTCTGAAACGATGAAAGCATTGGGCCTGCTGTGATTTGCAAAGTAGGAATTTGTGGTGCTTCGGGAAGAATGGGATTGGAGATCGCAGCGGCTATCCAACAAGGATTTCAATTTAGAGATACGAGTTTCAGATTTTGTGATGCGATAGCTGAGTCGAACCGAATTTCCTCTGTCGAGGGAATTCCAGTGAGATCCTTTTTGGACGTATCAAGCGAACCGGTTCATATTTGGATCGATTTTAGCCGACCCGAAGCCACCCTTGAACTTTTGAAGAAAATTCAGACTCCCATCGTCATTGGAACCACCGGATTTTCGGAATCGCAATGGAAAGAGGTGGCTCACTATGCAGAAAAACGGCCGGTTCTGTTTGCTCCTAATATGGCACCCGGAATGAATGCATTACTTCGAATTTTGGATTCTGGACTATTGCCTTCAACTATGGGCTTTAATGTCGTAGCGGGGGAAAGCCATCATAAGCACAAGAAAGACTCTCCAAGCGGAACGATGAAGCGATTAATCTCCTCATTGGAACTTCAGGGGTATCGAAATATTCCTATTGAGGTTTCTAGAGTGGGTGAGGTCCTGGGGGTGCACAGGTTACAATTTGTTTCGGATGATGAGGAAATTAAAATTGAACATCGCGTGCTTAATCGACGAGTGTTTGCAAATGGGGCGCTAGTGGGAGCTCAATTTTTAATGGCTCAAACGGCTCCTAAAATTTATTCTTACGAAGAGGTATTGGTTTCATGAATTGGATAACACAGGCAAAACGGCTACAAGAACTGCCCCCTTATATTTTCAGCGAAATAAATGCCATGAAGGCCGATGCCGAAAAAAGAGGGGTCTCCCTTTTAAGCTTGGCAATCGGAGATCCCGATCTGCCCACGCCGGAGCCGATTATAAGAAAGTTACAGGAGGCTACAGCAAAGCCACAAAACCATGTTTATTCTCCCTATGAAGGAACGATGGCCTTTAAAAAAGCTGTAGCCGGTTGGTTTCAGGAGAGATTTCAGGTGAAATTAAATCCTGAAACTGAGGTGATGGCTCTGATTGGTTCGAAAGAGGGAATTGCGCATTTTCCACTAGCCTTTGTGAATCCTGGAGATAAGTGTCTTTATCCCTCTCCTGGATATCCTATTTTTCAAACCGCTATTAGTTTAGCCGGTGGAATTCCTATTCCCGTTCCCCATCGTAAAGAAAATGGGTTTGTTCCAGACTTAAATGAAATTGAATCCCTACTAGTGCTCCATCAACCCAAATATCTTTTAATTAACTTTCCCTGTAATCCTACCTCTGCCGTCGTCGGAAAGGATTTTTTGACGGGGTTAGTTTTTTTAGCGCGTAAATATCAGACCATTCTTGTATCCGATAATGCGTATAGTGAAATGTATTACGATGAAAATGATAAGCCTCTTAGCCTTTTAGAAATTCCCGGTGCGATCGATATTGCGATTGAGTTCCAATCCTTCTCTAAAACTTTTAATATGACTGGATGGCGAATTGCTTACGCAGTTGGAAATGCAAAGCTCATCGCAGGACTTTTACGAGCTAAAACAAATATAGATTCGGGACCTCTTTTGGCTGTGCAGGAGGCGAGTATCTATGCAATGCAAAATGGTAAGGCGCTTTCGGATCCCATTCGTGAGGTGTATCGCAACCGCCGAAAAATAATGTTAAAGGGGTTGGATAGCTTAGGAATTCAATATGTGTATCCGAAAGCCACCTTTTTTGTGTGGGCTCATGTGCCCTTTGAAGAACCCTCAATGAAGTTTGTTAAAAGACTGATTGAGAAAGAGGGATTGGTTTTAACGCCAGGAATTGGGTTTGGAAAGGAGGGCGAATATTTTTTTAGAATGGCTCTCACAGTTCCAGATTCCGCTCTCATAGATGCCATTGAGAGATTGGGACGGGCCTTAACAATTAAGACTTAATGAGTTCTATAAGCCCTGGATTTTCTAGTGTCGTCGTATCTCCGCTGATCTCTTTACCTGCTGCTAGGTCTTTCAAAAACCGTCTCATAATTTTACCACTGCGAGTTTTAGGTAATATTTTTGTGAATATAATTTCATCGGGCCTAGCCAATGAACCAATTTCTTTCGCAACATGAGTCTTTAGTTCCTGCTGTAAAGATTGGGTGTTTATTTTTTCTCCCGAATCTCTTGGAATTACAAAGGCCACAATACTTTGCCCTTTAAGTTCATCGGGTCGACCCACTACCGCAGCCTCGGCTACTCTTGGATGACTGACTAAGGCACTTTCAATTTCCATCGTGCCAAGTCTATGACCAGAAACATTAATCACATCGTCGACACGGCCCTTGATCCAAAAGTATCCCTGTTCATCTCGGTGGGCCCCATCACCGGTAAAGTACATGCCTTTAAATTTTGACCAGTATTGCTCTTTAAAACGTTCTGGATTCTTATGAATCGTTCTGAGCATAGAGGGCCAGGGATGGCGAATAATAAGATATCCACCCTCATTGGCCGCACAGGAGTTTCCCTCTTCATTCACAATGTCGGCTACAATTCCAGGAAAGGGTTTAGTGGCAGAGCCTGGTTTTAAGGTGGTGACTCCCGGAATCGGCGCAATTAAAATAGATCCCGTTTCAGTTTGCCACCAGGTATCGACGATAGGACAACGACCCTTACCTATTTGTTGGTGGTACCAAATCCAGGCCTCAGGATTAATGGGCTCTCCTACACTTCCTAAAAGTCGCAAACTATTTAGCCGATATTTTTGAGGGTATTGATCTCCCGCCCGCATAAAAGCTCGAATGGCGGTGGGCGCAGTATAGAGAATGGTAATCTGATGCTTATCAATAATTTCCCAAACACGTCCAGGGTGAGGATGGAGAGGGCCCCCTTCGTAAATAACACTCGTGGCGCCATTAGACAGAAGACCATAGACCACATAACTGTGTCCTGTGATCCATCCGATATCTGCGGTGCACCAATAAATATCCTCCTCTTTAAGATCGAAAACCCACTTAGCCGTTACGGAAATCCCCACAAGATACCCACCCGATGAGTGAACGATGCCTTTGGGTTTTCCAGTCGTACCACTCGTATAAAGATAAAACAGAGGGTGTTCAGAATCAAAGGCTTCGTCGGTGTGCTGGCGAGATTGGTTAGTGGTTAGTATTTTCCAGTCGATCTCATTGCCAGCCAGCGATGTTAAAGAATCCCGGCGTAGTAAAACGGTCTTTACAACCGAAGGGCATTCGGCTGTAGCCTCTCGAACCGTTTTTATTAAGTCTAGGACCTGTCCTCTTCGATAACCAATATCGGCGGTAAACACCACCTTGGATTCAGCATCCTGAATTCTATCTTTCAGAGAGGTTGCACTAAAGCCTGCAAAAACGATACTGTGGGCCACTCCAATTCTCGCACAGGCTAACATGGCAATTATCGCCTCGGGAATCAAGGGCATGTAGATCGCAGCGGTGTCCCCAGCCTTTAGGTGCAGCTCCTTTTCCATAGCATTAGCAAGTTGTGAGACCTCTTCATAAAGATCTTGATAGGTGAATTTTCTGACGGAACCATCCTCACCCTCCCAAATAAAAGCTAACTTGTCTTTTCGCTCAGGCAAATGTCTATCTAGGCAGTTATAGGAAACATTAATTTTCCCTCCTAAAAACCATTTTGAGAAGGGCTCTTTCCATTCGTGCGTCGTATGCCATTTCTCATGCCAATGAAGTGAAAGAGCCTCTTTCTCCCAAAACCTCTCGGGGTATTTTTGAGATTCCTCCCAAATTTTTTGATAAGAATCGCTATCATTAATATGGGCCTGCTCGGTAAAAGATTTGGAAGGGGAAAAGGTTCTGGTTTCTTTCATTACAGTTTCAATCGAACCTGAATTAAGTTTGTCCGTCATAGGGCTCCTGGGAATTAAAAAAGACCGAAGAAAGTAGTTCTATCTGAGTCTGAGAAGGCTTACAATTTTATCATGGATCCTATTTTAATTATAGATGATGAAAGAGATAATTTAGAGGCGCTTAAAAGAATGTTGCGCGGGCAGTATGACGTAAGCACTACCGAATCTCCATTTGATGCATTAAGACTAATTCAATCTAAACTATTTCATGTGATTGTTTCTGATCAGAGAATGCCAGAGATGACGGGAGTTGAGTTTTTAGAAAAGGCGAAAAAACTAAGCCCACTATCCACCAGAATTTTACTGACGGGATATACCGATATTGAATCGGTGATTGAATCTATTAATCGAGGACAGATTTACAGATACGTCTCTAAGCCTTGGGAACCGGATGAGCTTAGAATGACGTTAAGACAGGCCAACGAGGCCTTTATTTTAAAGAAAGCACTTCAAGATAAAAATGAGTCCTTGGAAAAGGCTCTTGGTGAATTAACCTTGCTAGACAAAGCCAAGGCTAGATTTCTCTCTTTGGTATCACATGAACTAAATACGCCTTTAACCGTTTTAAATTCTTTTATTGAACTTTTATCGGAACAAAAAAAAGAACTACCTGCAGACGTAGGAAAGGCGATTACCTTAATTCAGGGAGCTTCCGATAGGTTTTATGAAATTGTGAAGGACGTCGTGGAATATGTAAGCCTAGAATCTGATCCGAGTTTAAATAAAAAGCAGGTCAACTTAAGTGAACTTTTAGCAACTGTTTTGACCGATTTAAAACCGAGAGCCGATCTTAAAAAGGTAGAAATAAAAACAACGCAAGTCTCGCCCATACCACTAAGCCTAGATCCTGAAAAAATTCTCATAGCTTTACGTCATTTGGCTAATGACACCTTAAAGCGAACCCCTGCACATTCGATCATCGAGTGGTCTATCAAAGAAAACGAAAAATATGTTTCGATAGAGGTAATCCGAGACGGGGAGGCAATTCCCGATTTAGCATTAGAGGCCTTAGAAACAGGCCAATCCCAAATGAATCATCAACAAAACTTAGGAATGGGG
>JABMMY010000273.1 GCA_013205415.1 Deltaproteobacteria bacterium | reverse complement strand
CCTATTAATAGACCTGAGTGAGCAACATGTTCAACGTCTTCACCGAGGGGTCAAAGAAAGCCTTGATACGACCTCCGTTCATTTAGATTTACTTGGCAATCTGCAACACATCTCAGTGTTGTCTACCAACTTTACAAGGTTCAATAGTGGAAAAGGGACCCCCTGATTTGTGGTGCTCCGCAATAAGGCAGTCTAATCCCATTCTTATTGAACATCAGGATGCAATCTGTGCTTTGAACAAGTAAAATATTAGAGTGAGTGAAAACCCTAAAATCCAATACAAAATTAGAAATGAGCAGCACGGTATTGTCGGCACCTATGGCGAGCAAGATATTGTATCTCGTATTGCGGCGGGTAAATATAAGGGCACCGAAGAGGTTTCGGTAGAGCCCTATTTCAATTGGCAGAAACTGGCATCCCATCCCACTTTCTATGACGCCTTTCTTCGTAGGCTTTTTGTTTCAGAATACAAAGTGATCGCAAAAGAGGATGGGGTTGCTAACAATGACGAGCAAAAAGGGCCCATTAGATCCCTGGGAGGTGGGATTAATTCCTCTAGCAGTAAAGCCGAAATAAAACACAATCTAAAATCATTTGAAGTTGAAAATGATAAGGCCCAGGCGACACAGCAGTTGCTCACCGAGCGAAATATTGCCCAAGAAGAGCTTGGTGCGCGGCATGAACTCGAGAAACTTCTTCTGGACAACCCAGTTGAGGACTCGGTCATTAAGAATCCTATTGAAGAGTTGGAGCTGATTTTTGATCAAGATAACAATGAACCGATTCCCCTAATTGAAGACCCGCTAAAAATGGAGCTGCCGAAAGAAGAAACTCTTTCGGGGATTAAACTATTTATTCCTCTGGATCCAGGCGGTCCGACGATTGAAAAAAACAGGAAACAAAGAAAAAAATTGATAGCGGCTAGTGTCGGGCTCGCACTCGGATTTTTATATTTAATGGGGCAATCGGGTCCTGAGACCCTTTCCCCTTCTGTGGCATTAGAAAAGGGGAATTCAACTGGATATATCCCGGGTGGGTACGCGCTAACTGCGATTAATAAAGAGGAGTTAATTAAAGCGTTAATCGACGAGGCAGAGCATTTTTATGATTTAGATACGCCCCTTCACTATGAAGGGGCCCTTTCATTGTTTAAAGAGGCAAGTGCATTGCGTCCTGAAGATCCTGTATTGCTTGCCTCGGTAGTATCTGCTCAAGCGCACCTATGGGAAGGAAGGTTAAATGACTCCAAGGCGACAGCGGAGATTACTAATCTAATCGAGAAAGGAAGGGCCGCAGATCCACAGCTCAGCGCCTTCTACCGCGCGGAAGCTCTAATGGCATATGCCCAAAAAAGATTTGATGTTGCCATTGAAAAGGTGGGTTACGCCACAGAGTCCGACCCGCTCGATTTAGAATCGAGAGTTTTGCGGGCTGAGTTTTTAAATGCAAGTGGGGATACTAACCAAGCAAAAATGGTAATTGAGAATGTCCTTTTGCAGGGCCCAACTACAGTGCGGGCCTATTTTGTGGCGGCTCAAAATGCGCTCGACATGAGTGATTTAGTTCGCGCAGAAGAGCGAGCAAAACAGGCGCTTTCGATTAATCCTATGCACGCCAATACCCATTATGTTTTGGCGGAAATATATCAGCGAAAAGGAAGTCAGGGCCCCGCGATTGCACACTTTGACCTAGTCACAAAACTTGCACCCCTAGCCACTCAGTCGATTTTAGCAGATGCCCACTTCAGTCTAGCCAAGCTTCTTGAGGAGCAGGGTAATACTGCCGAGGCTGAAAAACACAACTCTTTAGCCTTTTACTTTTCAAAGGGACTCACTCCTGGACTCAGTAAAAAAGTTTCTAATATCTCATTGAATGACGAAAAACTAAAAAAACTAGCACTGGAATCCCCATACGGTCGAATTTTTTATGATTCCAGAGCAGACGAGTTATTAAGTGAAGGGGAGTCGGTGCGGGGACTAGAATACCTGCAGGTGGTAAGACTTCTTGAACCCAAAGATCCGGAGGCGTTAGTTCGTGTCGCTGATGTTGTAGAAAAAATTGCCATCACCCATGAAAAACTAAAGCGAGCCGAAATTCTTTACGAAAGGGCGATTGAGACCGCCCCACTTTATTTAGACAGCTATATTAAATTAGCTGAAATTGAGAGCTCGCAATATAACTTCGACAAAGCCTATCAACTGCTTTCTCGTGCAGCCGAGGTGTTGGGGATTGAGGGATTAAATTCGTTTGTAAATAATGGGTGCAAAGGAAGTTTTAGTCACTCTAATGGCGCCAAGGATGAGTACAAAGTTTTTCTTGGTCTTGGGAAACAATTTTTTAAAAGAGAAAACTTCCCCTGTACCGGAGCCTTTTTAGCCAAGGCAAGAGGTGAAAGCCCAGTGAACTCCGATATCTTTTTTTATCAGGGAAAACTTGAGGAGATATATAAAAAAGAGGCCACTCAAGCAGCAGCCACCTCCTATTATCAGTCTTTTACTATCGATAGTGCTAATTATGAAGCCCTGGCTGGATGGGCCAGAATAAAAGTAAAGCAGAGTGAAAAAAATTACGCAATAAAGTTTGTTCGCGCTCTCATGGAGACCGATCCACAAAACGCCAAACTTTTTTGGGTGCTAGGAGAGATCTATTCTGAAAACCAAGAGTATCAGAGATCAATTACCTTTTATAAAAAGGCCCTTGATTATAACCCCGGATTCTCAGGAGCCAGAATCTCTATGGCGAGATCGCTCTCTGCCATAGGCCAAACACTCCAGGCCGTTTCCGAATTTAGTTTTGCGGCAAGTGGCGACAGAAGAAAGGTCATCGGTTATTTTGAGGCGGCGCAATTACAAACCATCAATCGAAGATATCAAGAGGCCGAATCTCTTGTGTCGAAGCTCATCGAAGCGACGCCGAATTTTCCGGGCGCTCATCGATTATTGTCTCAGATTTATCAGTTTTCGGCTAAAAACACCGAGGCGATTGCAGAAATGGTAACTGAGGTAGAGAACAATCCTCAAAACACAAAGTTCCTGATCGAGTTAGGCGAACTTTATATGAAGTACCAAAAACAGCAGGAAGCTATCGTGGTATTAGCGAAGATCACCCATCTCCCTGACGAGAAGCTAGCCCCTGAATTTCGGGTCGATCGAACGAAGGCATTTCTATTGCTGTCTCGGTGCTATCGTTTTTTGAAGCGACCGGACAATGCAGAGAGTGCGATACGTCTTGCCATGGAAATTGACTATAATGATCCTGAGTTGCATAGAGAGTTAGGATATGTTTTTAATGATCTCCAAAGGTATCGCGAGGGGGTCAAAGAATTTGAAATTTATTTGCAGCGTAATCCGGCTGGAGTCGATGCAGAAAATATTAAAAAGCTGATCAAGGTAATGGCAATAGAAGATTAGAAAACTGAGGAAATTATGATCGATTTAAAGGTGCTGGTGAGTGAACCCGAAAAGGTCCGCGAGTCGTTTAAAAAAAGAAATAATGAAAAACTAATCTCAGCGCTTGACCAGGTGATCGAGCTAGATAAAAAACGACGTTCAGGATTGCAAGAGGTTGAGGTTTTAAAGGCGAGAAGAAATGAGGCGTCAGCACAAATATCGCAACTCAAAAAAAACAAACAGGATGGCTCTGTAATTTTAGAGGAGATGAAGGCGGTCTCAAAAAAAATAAAGGAGTTAGATGAAGCGGTATCCGAAATTCAGAATGAATTAAATCGGTTTCTCTTAGAGTTTCCAAATATTGCGGATGTGAGCGTGCCAGCCGGTAGCAGTAGTGAGCAGAATATAGAGGTGAAGAGATGGGGTGCTCCTCAAGCCTTTTCATTCCCAGTCAGATCCCATGACGAAATTGGCGAAAAAAATGGGGTACTTGATTTTAAGAAGGCAGGAGAGGTGACCGGAGCTAGATTTGTTTTTCTAAAGGGCCTCGCCGCGCGAATGGAGATGGGACTCATTCAGTTTATGTATCAAACGCACATTAAAGCGGGCTACGAACCGATCATTCCTCCCTTCATTGTTAATCGAGATAGTCTTACGGGGACTGGGCAACTTCCGAAATTTGAAGAGGATGTTTTTAAACTTGAGAAGACAGATTACTTTTTAACTCCCACAGCCGAGGTCCCCGTTACTAATTATCACCGCAACGAAATTTTAGAGGAGAGGGCTCTTCCCAAACATTATGTTGCCTACAGTCCTTGCTTTAGATCCGAGGCTGGCAGCTACGGAAAAGATACTAAGGGCCTAAAACGACAGCACCAGTTTAATAAAGTAGAGCTTGTTAAATTTACGCGCCCAGAAAACTCGATGAGTGAACTTGAGTCGATGCTGGAAAGCGCGGAGAAAATTTTACAACTACTAAAACTTCCTTACAGAGGTATTCTTCTGAGTGGT
>JABMMY010000272.1 GCA_013205415.1 Deltaproteobacteria bacterium | reverse complement strand
TTTGTGGGGTTGAGGGGTTGAGATCTAAGAGTTGAGATAGGTTCAGCTTGGCTGTTTAATACACTAACTATCCAACATAGAAGTAAAATATTTAATCGTATTTTCATTTAGAGTAATTAAACAGATGCCGCGAAGTGACAAAAGGTGTTAGCACCACTTTTTAAATTATGCCATATAGATCAATCTGACGAAATCCTAAACTTCCTTTATCGAGTATGGAATTTGAGAGCACCATTGTTCCGCGACTCTTGAAGTCGCCGGTTATTGCGATGAAGTCGCGTATTGCCTCAAAAACTGGGTAGGTCTGTCCAAGGGAGTTAGGAATCGGCTCAATATTGCATTGTGGGCAATTCGCGGTCGATAGTTGTTGCTTTGCCGTATGTAGACCAGTCACGCACTTACGCGCGGGTCAAATGCTCTGCCGCAGCGATCTACTAGTTATAAGTTTGGTTATGGGCATTATTCGCTCGAAGGGAAATGGTCCTTTGTCGGTGCCCATGAGCCCAATTTTATTGGTATCTCCTAGCAAAAGAGGTCTAATGAGCGGCTCATGAGGTTGATGGATAAAAGTCTAACGAGGGCTCGCAGCGACCTTCAATCGAGCTGCAACGGATGGTTTCTTATCAGGTCCAAAAACCTTCTTGGCCCCAGCCGGAGGATGAGGCACATACGCAAATACTTCCAAATCGGGAATGCCGCCCAAATGATCCTCAATTAATAGCTTAACCTCTTTCCAGTCAAGTCCTCCAAGCCCACATCCGAGTGCCGGAAGAGCCAGAGTATAGATTCCAAGTTCCTGATAGTGGCTCGCCAAATATTTTAAACCCGATTCGATGTCTTCAATCCGAGAATTATCGCGCCAGTGTCGCTTGGTGGGGAAATTGAGAATTTGAGTTTCGTCATTTTCCCACAGGTAAGGGTGCCCTGGTTTCACTAATCCCTTTGCGCAGCGCGCTTTGTAATCAATGCATAACCGGGGATAGCGTCGCTCAAACTCCAGACTTAAACCCTTCCCCATCGTACCAGCACAGTTGATGGGATTTGTAATCGCCTGAGCCGGGGAATCGAATATATTTCCTGTTACAAAGGTGATCATAACTTGTTCCTATCAGGTCCGAAAATACCAGCCTGGGTTTACCTCTACCGCTTTTTGTATACCAAATTGTTTAAGACCCGCCAATACTCGCTTTTTAGCATCTTCATCAAAGCAAATGACATCCAGAACATTGGCAAAGGGCAAAAAATCAGGAACCAAAATTTCGGCTTGTTTGAGATGTTTCATCATCGGATTAGCCGCGTATTTCACGCTTTGTATCGCTTTGGCATCAAGTATCTTTAAGTCATCGATCGACTGGTAAAGGTGAAATTTTGTGTATTTTGCGCGGGCATTGCCATCGGTAATCACAACCCCGGTGATAGCTAATATATCCAAGGACACTCGTAGAAAAATGAGCTCTTTGTTCTTATCTTGATTGACCGCTACCATCGGTGTCTTAAACCCAAAATAGAGCGGAACATAGTCATGAAGTAGGCGCTTGGTAGTGGGAATGACAATGAGTGCGCGCCCCTTCTGTACGTCGGGATTAGCGAGGTCAAAGTAGCTCGCGCCCTTCAATTGATTAAACGGTTTTAGCCCCCCGGCTTTGACAATACTACCGAGGTTTTCAATATGGGTAAGATGATTGGCAGGACCTAGCTGGAACCGCTGCCGGATCAATTCATGTAAAGCACGCGTCACGGACATTTCTTACGCTCAAATGTATTCCCTGCGCAAATAAATACCACTCCACGCTCCCCAAAAGATCTCTCCGTTTTAGTTCTTTCCACCCTCGAGGTTTGGGGAACTGGGTGACACCCCAGGTGTTTTACACAGGGTTGGATATCCAACTCCATGCTTGCGCAACTCAAATATCAACAAATCAAAACTCATAGTACCCCCCCAAAAAAAAACACCCTAAGACACCACACTCACTTACAGCATCAAATCCAAATCAAAACAGCTTAAACCCCATTCCCACACCAACTATTTCATTAATGAGTTGCCACAATCGCAAATGAGATCACAGGAGACTTCTATGCAGTCTCAAAACTTCTCGACCATCAAAGTCCGAATGTGACTCTTCGGTACGTCAACCAGACTGGCGTCCAAAGACATAAGATGGCAGCAGCACTCAATTCAGTGCTCGCGAGTTCACGCCAGGAAGAGAAACACAAAAACCTCGATGAAACTAAAGAACCACCTGTCCCGAAGAAGGAACTCGGGGAAATTTAATTCTAATCAATTCAGATCATTAGAATGAAAAGTTTCGGGAGACTATCAGGGTGATTTGAGCTTTTGCAGAAATCTTTCAGCAGTTTCTGCGCGGTATTCCTGGAACCCCTGGTCCGCTCGATCTTTTATATCGGTCAATATGGCGATAGCGAGATTCAAATCGGCCCCATCGAGATGTTGGAGAAACTCGATGACTTGCTTTGAATCCGAAAGGCCATAGTTTTCCCAGCAAAAAAACATCAGTAGATCCTTGAAGAAAACTTTGGAATCAACACCAATGTCATCCGCCGTAAAAGCCAGAATCTCTTTTACCCAAGATTGCCCCAGATCCCCCATCGTCCCGTAGGAATCATCCCAGTGGTGCTCTTCATGAAAAAGGGTCAGTACAGCTCGGTATACCGCGTATCGGTACCCCCTGCGATTCATTACGATGATCTCATCTGCCTTGGAAAACTCTTTAACTACTGCTTTTTCTATTCGGCGACTCAGTGCAAAGGTTGCCCCTTTTGGAAAATAACCTGGATCTTTCTTGGGAATGAAAAGGGGACGTAGTAAATCTGCGATTGAAGTCGGATCAATGGGTAAGCTCGCCCACATTCCACGCATGGCCTCAGTAAAAAGAACCCGCCTGGGAGAGCGTAACATTGGCTCGGAGGGTGGGTAATAGCATTGACCTTCGAGGATATTGCGAGTCGCTTTCTGTGTTTCCTTTTTTACTAGCTTCTCTGGAATGCCACTTAAAATTTCATCGACCGATGCGACCTCCCTGATTCGATCCTGAAGATCATACAGTAACGTGATGAGATCTTCTGTCGTTTCCTTACGACCCCAGCTAAAAAACCTTTCATTTCGCCTCTTATCAATGAGTGCTTTACGCAATGATGAGAGCTCAGATCCAAACTTCTGCTTCGCGGTAAGTAGACACCATAGATCCCAGTAGGTCAGGGTCAAAATTCCATCTGGATAAACCACCGCTAAATCATTCCCCTTGGGATAGCTCTTTAGAATAGGAATTGTGGGGGATGGAAGTTTCATCATTTCTTTAGGTATTAGAGTTGATAAAACTTTTTATCTTGAACAGATAACTGTTGAAGATACTCGCAGGGTTGAAATCTTGTTCCATGAGTTCGATTATAAATATCCAACTCACTCACAATCACCTGAGCTCCCAAGGAGTCTGCATAACGAAGCAGTCCCCCTCTGAAAGGCGCAAATCCTGTCCCAAAGATCATTCCAATATCAATATCAGAAACATCTCTGACCAATCCTTCATCAAGAATTCTCGCAGCCTCATTTATCATGACAAATACAAGACGTTTTTTAATCTCCTCATCGGTAACCTCTTTTCCTGCTTTAACTCCTATCTTGGCTAAAAGTTCACTATCTTCGGTTCTTTTTCCATCCTGATGAAGATAAATACCCTTTCCAGATTTTTTTCCAAGACGCCCCTCTTTTGCTACAAACTCAATTGCCGTAGGAGGTTTCATTCTGTCTCCATAAGCTTCAAATAGTACGTGAGATACTTTAGCCGCCACATCCAGACCCACTTCATCTAATAAAGTAATGGGGCCCATCGGCATGCCAAAGGTCTCCATCACACGATCCAATCTTGTGGGAGACACACCCTCTAATAAAAGATAAACCGCCTCATTCAAATAGGGCCCTAAGATTCTATTCACAACAAATCCCGGAGCATCTTTTACGACGATCGGAGTTTTTCCTAATCTCTTAGCATATTGAAATACCGTAGCCACCGCTTCATCTGAAGTCGCCTCTCCTCGAATGATCTCCACTAGGGGCATTTTATCCACGGGATTAAAAAAATGCATTCCCACCACCCGTTTAGGATCCTTTACCGCCTTTGCAATTGCAGTAATAGAAAGACTAGAGGTATTGGTAGCTAGCACGGTGTCTGGAGAAACCTTCTCGTCTAATTCAGAAAAAATTTTCTTTTTCACCTCGAGCGATTCCACAACGGCCTCTACGACAAGATCTAAATGACTAAAGCCACTATAATCTATCGTTCCCTCGATTCGCTCCATCGTATTGGCAAATTCACTGGGTTTCATTCTTTTTTTCTCAACACTTTTTTTGAAGATCTTATGAGCCGCCTTATATCCTTTGGCGACAGCATCCCATTGAATATCCTTCATTCTGACTCGAGTGCCTTTGGCGACAAAGAGTTGAGCGATTCCACCCCCCATGACTCCCGCTCCCACCACTCCGGCTCGCTTAATTTCCTTTCCAAAAATTTTCCCTTCAACACCTTTATCTTTCTTCACCTTCTCTTGAAGATAAAAAATACCTAGTAGGCATTGAGATTCCGGTGTCACTACAAGATCTGTAAATGCCTTAGCCTCTATTTTCAGCCCTTTATCTAGATCTCCACCGTAGGTTTTTCTTAAAACCTCTATTATTTTCAAAGGGGCTGGATAGTTTCCATTCGTCTGCTTCATGACCATTTTTTTGGCCTGATCAAAAATCACCCACTTGCCACCGGGAATTTTTTCTAAAAGCCGATCTTTCATGTGGGTTTCATAAGTTCTTTTCTGTTTTGTCTTAGCAAGTTCCTCAGCCCAAGCGATGGCTTTTTCCTCTAAAAATTCAACTGGAGCCACCTTGTCAACTAGGCCTATTTTTTTTGCGCGTCGCCCATCCAGGTTTTTTCCAGTTAGAATTAAATCAAGAGATTTTTCCAGTCCTACCAATCGTGGCATTCTCTGCGTGCCACCCCATCCAGGAAGCACCCCTAAGAGCACCTCAGGAAGTGCGATTTTAGTTTCTGGACCGTCACTTGCGATTCGATAATCACAGGCCAGAACCAGTTCAGTTCCCCCTCCCATACAGGCCCCATGAATAGCCGCTATCGTCGGAATAGGTAGGCTTTCTAAAAAGGTGAAGACCCCTTGCAGCTTGATAAGAGAATCGGTGGTAGCCTCTCCTCGCGCTAACCTTTGAATTTCAGCAATGTCAGCTCCCGCAATAAAAATAGAGGGCTTTCTACTGATAATTACCAAGGCCTCGATCGTTTTGTCCTCCTCCACCTGCAGACACAACTCAAAAAATCGCATCATATTAGGAGTTGAAAGCTTGTTAGCCTTTTCCTGAAACTGATCAAAATTAATAATTCCGATATTTCCTTTTTTCTGCAAAGTAAGAGATTTTTCTGCTATCGAAAAAGCATCCTCCTTGAAGGACCCTTTAAACATCGCAACCTCTTTTTCAAAACTTTCTCTAGTCAGTTCCATTAGTTTCTCTCCAATAAAAAGGCTGCCCCTTGGCCGCCGCCGATACAAAGAGTGGCCAATCCTTTAGCCACTTTTCTACGTTTCATTTCATTTAATAGGGTGATGACCAATCGGCCCCCCGTGGCTCCCACCGGATGGCCTAAAGCAATAGCTCCACCATTCACATTTAAAATATCATCACGAAGTTCCCCCAAAGCTTTTTTACGCCCCAATTTTTCCTGTGCATATTTGTCGGAGTTCCACGCCATCTGATTGGCCAGCACCTGAGCTGCAAAGGCTTCATTAAGTTCCACCAGTCCCACTTCGGAAAAATCGATTCCCATTTCATCTAAAAGTGAAGCGGAGGAATAGATAGGTCCCATTCCCATTCGCTTGGGTTCACAACCCGAAAAGGTAAACCCAGCAATCGTTCCCAAAATCTCTCGTCCTTCAGCCTTAGCCTTTTCTTCCGACATTAGTAGAAGTGCCACCGCACCATCTGTGATCGGACAGGCATTGCCCGCAGTTACCGTTCCATTTTCTCTATCAAAGAAGGGTTTGAGTTTGGCTAAACTCGCCATCGACTGTCCATCTCTAGGCCCATTGTCAGACTCGAATATCTCTTTGTAATCGGGCTCTACCACTATGGGTGATATCTCCTCCTTTAATTTACCTATTTTTTGAGCCTCGATCGTCTTTTGATGAGATTTAACTGCGAAGGCATCCTGCATCTGGCGAGTTAAATGAAAGTCTCTTGCCAAAATTTCAGCGGTCTCTCCCATATTCATTCCCGAAATAGGATCGGTAAGCCCTTCCATAATAGAGACTACCGGCTTTAACCATTGAGGACGAAAGTGGGTGAGTTTCTCTAGCTTTTCAACCTGCGATTTAGAAAAGGTAAGAGTGGCAAACAAATCCTTCATCTCTTCACCAAAAATCAAGGGCATATTGCTCATACTTTCAGTGCCACCGACTACCATTGTCTCGGCTAGACCGGCTCCAATTTTCAAAC
>JABMMY010000271.1 GCA_013205415.1 Deltaproteobacteria bacterium | reverse complement strand
CGGCACTACTCCGCCTGCGACCCCAATCTCACGAGAGGATTTTTGAAATCCCAGGTTTTTTTCAGTGGGGAACCCCCGAAGATTTAAAAATATTTGAATACTGGGAACAAAGTTATCGGGCCCATCATAAATTTATTGGAAGGGAACGGGCCGAGGTGGATCAGGTACTCATGCCCATGGCAGGTCTGGGCAGTCGCTTTACCAGCATCACCCAAATTCCCAAACCCTTCATCCCCATTGCGGGTGGACCGATGTACCAAAAGGCACTCCAGACCCTGCCTAAAGGCAAAAACACCGTTCTTATCACCCTCGATTCTGTGAAATCATTTTTAGCTGCAGGGGATGAGACTATTATTTCGTTATCCAAAACTCCTCCAGGCCAAGCCCTTTCAACGGAGGCCGGAATCACAGCTCTTACTGCAGAGAGGGAGGTGCTAGTCAGCTCCTGTGATCACGGGATTGTGTTAGATCCTACGACCTGGAAAAAATTTAAAGAGTTTCCCGATTGCGATGCCGCTATTTTTACGATCAAAGGATATCCTGGTTGCCAGACCCATCCCAACTCCTATGCCTATGTGGTCACAGACGAGAAGGGAAGCTTTCCCGAGGTAAAAAAAGTTTCGGTTAAGGTTCCAATTTCTATAAACCCATCACAAGATTCGTTACTGGTAGGCACCTTTTGGTTTCGAACTGCGGAAATTCTAAATCAGGGAATTCAAGAATTAAAAAAACAGGAAATTCTGGTGAATGGAGAGATGTATCTCGATTCTGTTTTCGAACTCCTAATACAAAAGGGGCTTCGTGTGAGAGAAATATCTCTGTCTGGTTATCTTTGTTGGGGAGATCCCGATTCTCTAGCCGAATCACTTTATTGGCAGGAGATTTTTGGGGGTTATCGATTAGAACAGCGATCTAAATTTCCAGGAGTTACTTTATCATGAGAGAATTTGAACTGGTTTTGCCCTGTTATAATGAATCTAAATCATTGCAGATATTAATTGAACGAGCGGTTAATGCAGCTAAGCAAGCAGGCTATGACTCCACTAGCTTTCAATTGGTGATTGTTGAAAACGGAAGCCTTGATAATTCTACAGAGGTGCTTTTACAGCTAGAGAAAACGGAGTTGGCCCCTTGGTTTCGCAAGGTGATTATTGCCAAAAACCAGGGTTATGGTTATGGCGTTTTTCAGGGACTTAAAAATACCCAAGCGCCGATTATCGGTTGGTCTCATGCGGATCAGCAGTGTGATCCCAAGGATGCATTCATCGCTATTAATAAATTAAAGGCGAGTGGCCTCTCTAATATTCTTGTTAAGGGGGAGAGAACGGGACGCAACTGGAAGGATCAAACCGTAAGTACCGTTTTTGAAACCCTAGCCTTTCTAATTTTAGGAATAAAAATAAGAGAGCTAAATGCGCAACCTAAAATTTTCTCTAGAGAACTTCTTGAAAAGCTGCCCACACCGCCGCCTAATTTTGCCTTTGATCTTTATGTGCTTTTTTGTGCCTTAAAAAATAGATACACACTGCAGACCATTCCCGTTCTGTTTCCACCACGAATTCACGGAGTGTCTAATTGGGCCTCTAATTTTGCCGGACGTTATAAAACTATTTGGGGGATGGTGAAATATATGTACCAGCTATCTCTTAGACAAGGAAGAATATGAGACAGCTACTCAGAAATCGTCTTTTTTGGTGGGGGGTCTTATTGCGTGTGGGTCTCATGCCCTTTTTTGGCGCCTCCTATTTAAGAGATATGTTTATCCCTTTTATCGACACCGCTATCCTGCATTTAGGACACAATCCCTGGAGCCTGTTGCCTGCAAGCTATTTTCCTTACGGAAGTTTTTTGTTTTTAGTTTTATTCATTCCGAAATATTTGGGTTTTCAGTCTCTGGGAATGATGAGCATGGGAGCCACCCCTTTAAGTTTTATTCTAATGAAACTACCGCTACTTCTAGCAGATGTTTTTTTGCTATGGGGCATGATGAGAATATGTGGGGAACGTCGAAAATCTCTATTTTTTTTATATTGGTTTAATCCAGTTACTATTTTTATTACCTATGTGCACGGACAGTTAGATGTCGTAGTGATGACCCTGTGCTTTTTTTCGATACTGTTATTAATCTATAGACGATTTACCATGTCGGCGGTGCTCATGGCCCTAGCCACCCTATGTAAATTTCATGTCGTAATTTTGGTGCCGTTTATTTTGGCCTATCTATGGCATCAAAATTTTGCAAAAAAGGCGATGCTCTCTATGGCCTCCTGGTTATTTATTTGGGCCTCTATTTCTATTGTGGGATTTCAGCCCCTGTTACACACGGGAAGATTTTTATATGCGAGTACTACCTCACCTGAAGCCTTGCGAATCTTTGCGGCAAACTTAAACTTCGGTTCTGGGCAGGTCATTTATCTCGGAGTGTTTTTACTACTCGCAGTTTTGGGACGGCTTTGTGTGTCCTCTCGTATTACCGATAAGGGGTTGCTGTTTGGTTCGGGGGTGCTATTTGGGGCGTTGCTTATTGGAACCAGCGCGATGCCGGGATGGTATTATTGGGTGGTTCCTTTTTTCTGTCTCTTCTTTGCTCTTCATCTCAATGTTTCAAAGGTTTTATTTTGGGGTTTTAATCTAGTTTATTTATTTAATTTTATTGTGATTCCTAGATATGGGGCGGAGTTGGGTCCGTTAGCTTCAGGGGTCATGTTTACACTATTACAGACGACAATAGCAGGGGTATTGATAGTCATCTGGAAGCTTGTCGTCGAGCAGGAGGCGCGACTACAGGGTAGAGCGCACCCTCTTATTTTGGGAATTGCCGGCAATAGTGGCTCGGGTAAAAATCATTTGAGTCAGCTTCTTCAAGATCTATTTAATATCAAAAATACCCTGATGGTTGAAGGGGATGATTATCACAAGTGGGAGAGAAATCATCAGAAGTGGCAGGAATATACCCATCTAAATCCTAAGGCGAATCACCTAGGCATCATGGCCAGTCATACTTTGCAATTAGCCAACGGGAGCTCGGTCTTGCAATCTCATTACGACCATTTTTCAGGGACCTTCACAAATGCTAAGGAGATAAAACCCTCTAAAACTCTTATCATTCAAGGATTACATACCCTTTATCTCAGAGGACTAAGATCTAAGATCGATCTTAAAATATTTATTGAGCCTCATGAAATAGTAAGGTTTGCATGGAAGTTTAATCGCGATGTGAAACAACGCGGCCATTCTGCGAAGAGGGTGGTGGATAGTTTTGTAAGTCGAGAGGCCGATTCTCTAAAACATATTGCGCCCCAAAAGGAGTTTGCCGACTGGGTGATTCAGTATGTACCTGAAAAGGAGATAACTCGAGAGGAGGTCATGAATGGAAGCCCCTTTGGTTTTATTCTGAGATACACCTTTTGGAATGATGCACCCATTGGAAATTTACTTAAAGCGCTTCAGGAATTAGCTAACTGTAAGATCTCTTTTGAGGTGTCTCCTCATGATTTTAATCGTACGCTAGTTGAGATTCAGGGCAATCCTACGCTTCAAGAGATTCAAGCCATTGCAAAGAGAATATTTCCTAATTTAAGATCTATCACTCGCGCTTGGCGAAATCCGATCTGGAGAGACGGTGTGGATGGATTAAATCAGCTCACCGCTCTTACTTTATTGTCTGCAAATACGGTTGAGGAATGGACCCTGTGAGTAAGTTATTTATAAAACATCGAGTGAATGCTATCGGAGATTTGGCTTTAGTGAATAGATCCTGGGGAGTTGAAATTGATCTGCGTTCGCATGTGGGCCAAGCTGGCATGATTCACCTAGCGCATGACCCCTGGACTCTTGGAGATAATTTTGAAGCCTGGTTAAAAGAATTTAAACGATTGGAGATCACAGGGCCTATTTGGTTAAATACCAAGGAGGATGGTTTAGAAAATAAAATTGAGGAGCTCTTAGTAAAATTTAATCTCAACGATTATGTTTTTTTAGATACGGTACTCCCCACGTTAGTTAAAAAAACTCAATTTGAGGATAAAAATAGGTTTGCCATTCGCTTATCGGCCTATGAGCCCCCTGCCTTTGTGAACTGTTTTCGTGGAAAGGCAGAGTGGGTATGGGTAGATTGTTTTCAAGCCAAACCTATCTCAGAAAAGATAGTTAAAGAGCTAAAGTCCGATTTTAAAATTTGTTTAGTCGGTCCTGAGTTACATGGAAAATCGCTAGAAGATAATATTTCAAAGTTTCTACCTCTTTATGAACTGGCCGATGCTATCTGCTCTAAAGAGCCACAGGTGTGGCTTGATGCTTCAGCGTAAAGAGAGCTGGTAATGATTGTAAGGGCCATTCTCTACCTTCTATTTTTTTTTGTTGGATTAGTGGCCATAAAAACTTATAATAATAAGGTACTTAGGAATTTAATTGCTCAATGCATTAAGTTTAATCGTCGAAGATCGCTAAAACAACCGGTAGCGGCGACCACAGCCACATTAGAACGATACGTCTTTAGGAGGGATTGTGACTAAATCCGAATTGATTGAAAACTTAGCTCGCAAAGCGAACTTGACCAAAAAAAAGGCAGAGGAATTGGTAAATACTATTTTCGATTCTTTTTTCATGTCGATGGTCAGGGGAGATCGGATTGAGATTCGCGGTTTTGGGAGCTGGTTTGTAAAGAGTTATAAATCTTATGTGGGAAGAAATCCAAAAACAGGAGCCGATGTTTTTGTTCCCGAGAAAAAACTTCCCTTCTTTAAAGTAGGAAAAGAATTAAAAAAACGAATCGATAGTTAAGATTCTTTTAAAATATAGAATAAAAAAAGCCCGTAAGACACTCTTAAAGTGTCTTACGGGCTTTAATTTTTTTAAACGGTTTGGCCGACTTTATGGGACATCTTAATAAGGCCCCACATGATGACGGTGCTAAATACCGATACGGTCACCACAGAACAGACACTGAAGGCTCCATAATTATTAGGCGCAATCATTCCAAACAGCATCGGTCCTGAAAGATAGGTATTGGTTCTTGAGAAGAGTAGGGCTCTTTTAGCCAAACCTGCCATTTCAGGTGGAGTTTGTCCGGCCTTCATCCAGGTAAGGATCTGTTTTTGCGCGGGCCAAATTACAAACCACACATTGAACCACATGATAATGCCTAGAAACATTCCAAACATAATCCAAGCAGCTCGTCCTGAGAGTTTTCCATCATCATCACGAAGTAAACCGGTAGATTCCCCGACCACTCCATACTTCACTACAAATAAAATTAAACCCACGACTAAAGTGACCATCGCAGCCCAACGAAACCACCAAAGGGCACGAGAAAGAAGAATGGGATTCACTCTAGGTTTCAATTCCTTTTCTAGAACGCCTTGAAAGGGCACGTTCACAAAATTGAAAAAATAGAGAAGTCCGATCCAGGTAATGCCGGCCATAATATGGGACCATCGTAAAACAAGTAGAAAGTTTGAATTAAAATCACTGAGTGCCATCATAGGATCTCCAAAAAGGTTTTTTATTTTTAAGTCGATATTTGAACATTGAAACTTCGTGGCGGCAATAACAAAACGGTAAAGGTGAGTTCTTTGCTAAAATGGGATCTCTAACATATGCGCGAGACCCAGTGGCTTAAACCTAGACTTAAACTTAAACTTAAACTTAAACTTAAACTTAGACTTGATCCTGAACTTCTACTTAAACTCACCGGCACATTTTTGAAAGCATTGAAACAATTTCAAAAAGATGACCCTTGGCCACCTTCACCTCTTTATTCTCTGCAATTTTCAGCAGGCAACAAACATCTAGGATTGCACCGCATTCAAGGGCAGATCCCCGGGCTATGGCAAAATACCTTGCCGTATCAGCTGAACTATTTTTCCCAGCACCTTCGGCGATATTAAATGGAATTGAAGTAGAAGCTCGCTTTAATTGATCTATGATATCGGCGTTGCCTTTGGGAAACTGTCGAATGATTTCTATCGTTAAAGCAACAAACTTGAGGGTTGTTTGGTAAACGATGAGTTTTTCGTGGCTTAATCGTTTTTCTGTCGAAGGCAGCATAAGGCGATGT
>JABMMY010000270.1 GCA_013205415.1 Deltaproteobacteria bacterium | reverse complement strand
GCATAAGACAAAACTTTAAAGAGAGCGACTACAAACTGCCCATGATACCCTTCTGGAATCAACACCTCTTTAGTCACGGTAAGATTCGGATCGGAATAAATCCCACAAAGAATGGCTTCAATTACCTTAATTCCAATCTCCTCTTTAGTTTCTCGAGCTGCGCCCTCTAACCAAAGTTCTCCGGCCTCTAAATGCCCCCCAGGCAGGCACCATTTGCCCGGCTCTCTAATCTTAGAAGATCTTCTGGTTAACAGAATTTCATTATTCTCATTAAAGACTGCCGTATTAACTGCGGGAATAGGAATGATTTGTGCCATGACTTAATACTGTACAGAAAAGCTCCCTCTCCTAACAGAAAAAACTAAACCTGAAAAATCTTTTTCTAAACTCACTTGCGTAACAACAATGAGCAGCCTAAAGATAGAATCACGCATGACTAAATCGATCGCTCATTTTGAAGTTTTAAAAACAGAAGGCTTTGCCAGACGAGGTCGGCTCACTTTAGAACACGGTATCGTCGAAACCCCTGTATTCATGCCGGTAGGTACCATCGGGGCCGTAAAAACAATGAGCCCCCCCGAACTCAAAAGCATCGGCAGTCAAATCATATTGGGAAATACCTACCACCTTTACTTAAGACCCGGCCCTGAAATCTTAAAACTTTTTAACGGCCTTCATTCCTTTATGAATTGGGATAGGCCGATTCTCACCGATAGTGGGGGCTTCCAGGTTTTTAGTTTAGGAAAACTAAAAAAGGTCACCGACGAAGGGGTGAAGTTTCAATCCCACTTAAATGGGGATACTATCTTTTTAACTCCCGAGCTATCCTGCCAAATACAACAAACGATCGGTTCAGATATTGCCATGCTTTTTGACGAGTGTGTCGCTCTTCCTAATACTGAAAAGGTGCTTCGTGAAGCGGTTCACAGAAGTATTCTTTGGGGAAAACGTTTTTTTGAAGTCCCTCCGCATCCTTACCAAAAAATATTTGGAATTATTCAAGGAGGAACCTCCATTCCTTTAAGACTTGAAAGCTTAGAACTCACTTTAAACCTACCGATTGATGGCCTAGCCGTGGGAGGGTTAAGTGTGGGGGAACCTCATGTAGAAATGGTCCATGTCCTTTCTGAAATCGCACCGAAACTTCCTCCGAAACTTCCCCATTATCTTATGGGAGTAGGAACGCCGAGAGATATTTTAGAGGCGGTCAATTGTGGCATCGACATGTTTGATTGTGTCCTGCCCACGCGCAATGCACGTAACGGAGGATTCTTTACTCACGATGGGCTTTTAAATATTAGAAACAGTTCCCACGCTAAAGATAATCGCCCGATTGACGAGGGGTGCGAATGCGAGTGTTGCAAAAATTATAGTCGCGCCTATTTACGGCATCTTTTTTCAACAAAGGAGATCCTAGGTCTTCGCCTTGCTACGATCCATAATCTTTCCTACTATCACCGATTCATGTCCGACATTCGCCAGTCCTTAGAAAATGGAACCTTCTCAAGTTTCTATCAAAAGATGAAACCTCGGTTAACGGCAGCCTATCAAGACAAAACGGAAAAAAGTTTGACAGAAAAATTTAAATTAGATTCACCTACAGAGGTTTAAAAAGGGCCTTTACCTACTTGAAATTGATCTACAATTTCGATTATCACTGTTGTAGGCTTTACTTTTCTCGCTGAGGATCACAATGAACTGGCACAATGATTCGCAATTAGAATTACTACGACACCAATTAGTCCACCACAGGCTTTACCGGCTTCTTGATTCCCCTAAAGCGATCTCCATTTTTATGCAGCACCATGTGTGGTGTGTTTGGGATTTTCAATCCCTTTTAAAGGCGCTCCAAATCAAACTCACCTGCATGGAAATTCCATGGGTGCCCTCTCCCGATCCCTTCACCCGCAGACTTATCAACGAAATCGTACTCGCCGAAGAAAGTGATAAAGACCATGAAGGCGGCTACCTAAGCCATTTCGAACTTTATCTTAAAGCCATGCAAGAGATGCGCGCAGATACCAAGGCGATCGATGAATTTATTATTTTGCTATCCAAAGGCAGCCCTTTTCAGGAGTCTCTTATTAAAGCGAATGCACCCCCGTGCATTATTCCCTTTGTAACTCAAACCGTAAACCTAGCGCAGACGGGAGCTTCGCACACCCTTGCAGCAGCCTTCACATTAGGAAGGGAAGATCTGCTTCCAGTTCTTTTTCTTAAAATTCTCGAGGAAACGGCTGAAAAATTCCATTTCGGCTATGCCATTTTGAACTATTACCTAAATCGACATATTGAACTCGATGGCGATAAGCATGGCCCGATGGCAATTACGATGCTCGATAAGGCCTGTGGTGAATGTAAAATAAAAAAAGAGGAGGCGTTACAAACCGCTAGGAATTCTCTTCAGGTAAGGCTCGATCTTTGGGATGCAATCTGCAAACAGATCGAATCTTAAACCCCCGTCTCAATACAAACACTGTAAAGGTCACAGACTATTTCTAAAATTTCTAAACTGAGGTGGTGGCGCTTCGAGGTCACATTTTGGCGCTAGGCAAATACCGTAAATACCCTAAAGACACCCCTTGAATTAACGCGACGTGCGGATTTAATCGGTGCCATTCCTAGAGTCCCTTCTATTTATAACCCTCTCTTTCAACAAAATAAATCTTGGGTCTTCGCCTTGCCACGCTCAATAATCTTTACTAGTATCACCGGTTCATGTCGGTAATTCGTCAGTTTTTGGAAAATCGGACGTTCTGAAGTTTCTGTCGCAAGATGAAACCTCTCTTAACAGTAGGTTACCAATACAAAACGGAAAAAAATTACGACTGAAAATTTATTTTTTTTGACCGACTTTTGGAGGATTACAAATGGGTGTTATCGGAAAATTAGTATTAGTTTCAACCTTTTTTACACAGCTGCTTTTCGCTGAGGGAACTCCCGCAGCCGGCGTTTCAGCTTTAGGAAGAGAGGGCCTCACCCCTTTTATTCCTCTTATAATGATTTTTGGTGTGTTCTACTTTTTGATCCTTCGCCCGCAGCAAAAACGACAAAAAGATCAAAAACTATTTATCACAGAATTAAAAAGAGGGGACATGGTAGTCACCCAATCGGGGATTATTGGAACGATCAAAACTGTAGGTGAAAAATTCATATCATTAGAAGTGGACCAAGGCGTGTCCCTGAAAATTTTAAAATCTCAAATTCTTGAGAGTGCAGCCAACTTAAAAGAGGACAAAAACAACATTTCGAAAGAGGCAACTACATGAAGGGTCTCACTTGGCGTATTAGCGTTATCGCAGCAACTCTAATCTTCTCCTGCTATCTGCTCACCCCCACCGTTTTAAAATTCACTACGGGTGTCGCAATTCCGAAGGTGAGTAAGCCCTCAGATCCTTGGTATTTTGGAGTCCTTCCCTCTGAAGTTTTAAAGTTAGGTCTTGATCTCAGAGGAGGTCTACATCTCGTACTAGGAATTGACTTTCAAGAGGTTCACCGCGATGCCATTGGAAAATTAAAAGGCCAAATGAAGGATGTGGCAGAAAAGGAAAAACTTACCGGCTTTAGCTTTGATACGACTCAAGACAATTTTGCTACCGTGACCTTTACTAATCTAGAGGCCTGGAAAAAATTAGACAAGGCCCTTAACCGAGAGCTAGGACAGTTTTTAGATTTCGATAGCCAAACTGGAAGTATCGCAAAATTCCGAATGACGGCGTTATGGGAATCGCAGGTCAATCAAAGAGCGGTCGACCAATCCTTAGAAACCTTACGAAATCGTATCGATGAGTTTGGAATTGCAGAGCCCATCATTCAAAAACAGGGGGATGAAAAGATCATGGTTCAGTTCCCTGGATTGCAAGAGCCTGGTCGTTTAAAGGAAATTATTGCGAGAACCGCAAAACTTTCTTTTCAGGTTGAGCGAAGCGGCCCTGAAGAAAATGGCACACCGGCCATGACCGAGATTACTAAATGGGTGGCTCAATTTGTAACGGAGAAAAAACTGACACTGACAGAGACCGAGCCCATCACCAAACATTTGCGTGAACTCAATACGTTTCTCGTGGGTAAAATTCCAGCGGGAACCGAGGTTCTTTTTCAGAAAAAAACTAATATCAACACTAAGGAATCGGAATATACGCCCTATCTTTTAGATAGAGATGCTTTGGTCACGGGGGAGGATCTCCAGGATGCCCATTATAGTTTCGACTCGCAAACTCAGCAGCCGATCGTTAACTTTGAGCTCACCTCCTTAGGTGCGACTAAATTTGAAAAGGCTACAGGAGAAAACGTAGGGAAATACATGGCCATTGTTTTAGACAGCAATGTTCATTCCGCTCCGAGAATTAAATCTAAAATCGGAGGCGGCAGAGCCATGATCGAAATGAGTTCGCAGGGTAGATCCGACGCCGAGGTGCTTAATGATGCAAAGGACACTAGCTTAGTCCTTCGCTCAGGAGCCCTTCCTGCACGACTTGAATTCTTAGAGGAACGAGTGGTGGGACCTTCCCTAGGAGCCGATGCCATCAAAACAGGCACCTACTCCTTAGTGGTAGGTTTAGCGTTAGTATTTATCTTTATGGGAATTTACTATAAGACCTCCGGTCTCTTTGCCAATATCGCCCTGATGTTAAATGGGCTATTCATCGTTGCTATCTTAGCGGCATTTGAAGGAACGCTGACACTTCCAGGTTTAGCGGGGATTACGCTAACACTAGGAATGGCGGTGGATGCTAACGTACTTATTCTAGAACATATGAGAGAGGAGCTCGCTATGGGTAAGTCATTAGCCATGGCCTTAGCCGAAGGGTATCACCGTGCCTTTTCAGCTATTATCGACTCCCATTGCACTACATTAATTGCCGGAGTTGTTTTACTGAGTTTTGGTTATGGCCCTATCCGAGGATTTGCCGTAACTTTACTAGTCGGTTTAACGGCCTCTCTTTATACTTCGATATTCGTAACTCGAGTCATCTTCGATTATTTTATCGTCTTAAAAGGTAATAAAACCATCAGCATTTAGGAAACCATTATGCAAAAATATTTACATCTCATCCCTAATAACCTTTCCATCGATTTCATTGGAAAGTTTAAATATTTTATGGTCTTTTCAATCGTGACTTTAATTGTAATTGTCGGGGCGCTCTGGACCCATGGACTCAATTATGGAATCGATTTCACCGGTGGTACCGTTATGAGAGTGAAATTCACCCAAGGGCAATCGGCCGAAAAGGTTCGTAAGATCATGGAGGAGTTAGGTGAAGCCGATGCGTCTGTGGTTGAGCTAGGCGACACTCATCAGGAGTTCATGATTACCTCTAGAGTGGCTAAAAATGAAAAGGAACATTCGGGGGCTCAAACCATCAATGCTAAATTTTTAGCAAAGGTGGGAGCGGGTGAAGTGGTGATGCAATCGGTAGACACTGTAGGACCCAAGGTAGGCGCCGAACTAAAATCAGCGGCACTACGTTCTCTTTTCTACTCGGTGATCTTAATTACTATTTATATTTGGTTACGCTTTGATATTAGGTTTGCTCCTGGAGCCACGATTGCGATGGTTCATGATATCGTGATGGCAACCGGATTCTACATGCTAACGGGAAGAGAATTCACAATCACAGCGATTGCCGCTTTACTCACCATTGCCGGATATAGTGTGAACGACACCATTGTAGTTTACGATCGTGTGAGGGAGATGTTAAAGCAAAGTGGTGGAAACATGCCACTGGCAACGACTATTAATAAAGCTATTAATTTGACCCTATCGCGAACGGTTCTCACCTCGCTAGTCACCTTTATTTCTGTAGTTCCCATTATCTTTTTATGTAAAGGGGAGATTCAGAGTTTCGCGATTGCCATGTGCTTTGGTATTTTCGTAGGAACCTATTCTACAGTTTATATCGCCTCACCCTTCACCGTTTATGTGGAAAAATTTCTAGAGGCTCGTAGTGGAAAAACTAGAGCTAATGGTCGTCAACTTCCTAAAACTGCACCGGTATAAAATAATGGCAGTGCACACTACGATACGAGAACTTAAAAATTTTATCGGCCAGACCGTTGAGCTGCGGGGCTGGATCTATAATATTAGAAGTTCAGGTAAGCTTCGTTTTCTCATCATGCGAGATGGAAGTGGAATTGTGCAGGTGGTGTGGTTTAAAGGAAATGTTTCGGACGAAATTTTTCAGCAATTAGATACTCTGACCCAAGAGAGCTCCTTAATACTCACTGGAAAGGTAAAGGAGGATAAGCGATCGGCCATTGGAGTTGAGCTTGATGGTGAAGGCCTTCAGATTATTCAAATAGCCCAAGATTATCCCCTCGGGCCCAAGGAACATGGCCCCGATTTTTTACTCTCCCATCGTCATTTGTGGTTAAGGTCTCAACGCCCTCGAGCCATTTTAAGAATTCGTGATCGGTTTGTGAAGGCGGTAAGAGATTTTTTTGACCAGGAGGGATTCACGCTAATAGACACGCCTATCTTCACACCTGCAGCCTGCGAAGGCACCTCGACCCTATTTGAAACAGACTATTTTGGAGAGAAGGCTTTCCTATCACAAAGTGGCCAACTCTATAGCGAGGCCGCTGCGATGGCCTTTGGAAAGGTTTATTGTTTTGGGCCCACCTTTAGAGCAGAAAAGAGTAAGACTCGTCGTCATCTTACCGAATTTTGGATGATCGAACCTGAAGTTGCTTTTAATGATCTCAACGATAACATGGTGCTAGCTGAACGATTTTTAGAATACACCATTCAATATGTTCTTAAAGAGTGTGTAGAAGAATTTAAAATATTAGAGCGCGACACCACTAAACTACAAAGGGTAAAGGCCCCTTTTCCTAGAGTGTCTTATGATGAGGCTATTGAGATTTTAAATAAAAAAGGGGTTCCTGTAACCTGGGGCGATGACTTTGGTGCTCCTGAAGAAGCTGCAGTTACTGAAGATTTTGCCAGACCCTGCTTTATTCATCGGTTTCCGGCTCAAATTAGGGCCTTTT
>JABMMY010000269.1 GCA_013205415.1 Deltaproteobacteria bacterium | reverse complement strand
GCTGTGAGATCGGCGTCGGCTCCGGCCACAAAAACTTTACCGATTAATATTTGTTCCCCAATCGCCTGCACAGCTCCTAAAGCCATTCCATCATTATTTGCTAACACAGCTTGAATATTATTTTTATATCTTGTGAGAGTATTTTCTATCGTCGCAAGTGCTAATGCAGAGGACCAATTAGGGTGATTTTGTTTTACCACCACCTTAATATCAGGATATTTTGCTAATACAGACAGCACACCACGCGTGATCTCATCTGCCACCGAATGACCGGCCTCACCCATTAGGATGACATAGTTTCCCTTGCCATGAGTGGCCTCTACCGCTGCCTCTGCCTGCAACACTCCAACCTTAAAACTGTCTTGGGTGACATAGGCATCAATATCTGCATTTTTAATAATGCGATCATAGGCCACCACAGGAATATTATCTTTCTTAGCCATTTGTACAATGGAACTTGCCGCCTCGCCATTTACCGGCTGAATGACTATCGCATCCACTTTTTTGGCAAGTAACGTTTCTACTTTAGAGGTCTGGACATCAACCTTTCCATCACAGGAAACAAATTCAACATCCACCCCTTGATTTGCTGCAAACTCAGTAAAATAGGTTTTATCTTTTGAGTATCGCTCTTCGTTCATAGTAGCCAAGACAAAACCTAGTTTTATCTTTTTCTGAGAGACCGTATTTTCGCCGATCTTTGACTTGGTGCAGCCAAGACCGCAGACTATGATTAATGAAAATAGAATGAACCCAAAGTTTCTTTTTGATTGCTTCAAGTTAACTTACCTCTCAAATTTATTATTCGTTGCCGCCTACCCAATGGCCATCGGCATTAGATGAGAGCCTCCATTATCTGTCAATGAATGATAGGGTTTTATAAAGAGGTTTTTTGGGTCCTTGAAGAGCATTTTTCGGGTTAAAGGAATCTAAAAGGTCAAAACTAACGCCTCAGGTCTGGAAAGTCCTATTTGCAGGTGATTTAGGGTCGTATATACTTAAAATTCATCGGCAAATAATGGAGGAACCCGTGAACCTATTTTTTCTGAAAAACCTAAACAGTAAACGAAATCCCGAGACCGTTACCTCCATTGGATTCGGTTTAATCCTTATTCTGAGCTTAAATGGATGTGCCCATCTACTTAATAAAAGTAAGGACCAAGAAAAGGCCCAAATTTATATCCAGTTAGCCGCAGATGAATTTGCCCAAAAAGAATATGGCAAGGCCACAGACTCTATTCATCAAGCCCTAAAATTCAACCCAGATTTTCCATCGGCCTATAATCATCTGGGAATTATTTATATGGAAACCAAACGTTTCACCAAAAGTGAAGAGGCCTTTAAGAAAGCCCTTCAACTTCAGGCAGAATTTCCAGAGGTTCAAAATAATTTGGGCGTACTTTATAACAAACAAGATCGTTATAAAGATTCGGTCGTCTACTTTGAAAAAGCTCTAGCTAATGAATCTTATGCCACACCTGAAAATGCCTTAACTAATATGGGTTACTCCTATTTCAAAATTGGCGATAATGCGAAAGCTAAAATTTATCATCAGAAGGCTCTAGATATCACTCCACAGTTTTGCCTCGCCAATAAAAACATGGGCGATGTTTACGCGCGTGAAAAAAGTTTCGATAGGGCTGCCGATTTTTTTAAAAAGGCCGCTATCACCTGTCCTCTGTATCAAGAAAGCCAATATAAGCTTGGTTTAGCACTAATGAAAAAAGGTGAAAAATCGCTTGCGAAAAATGAATTAGAAAAGCTAGTAACTCGTCACAAAGAAGGCCCCTACGTTGAGCGTTCTCAAGAGGTCTTAAAATATTTAAACTGACCCGCAGCCCTTTAAAAAAACAAAGAGAACGGTTTAATTATTTATGCAACTATTTGGTACCTACTTAAAAGAGGAACGAGAAAAGAGAGAGGTTCGGCTAGAAGAGATTGCCTCTAGCACAAAGATTCACATACAGAGCCTTCTTTTAATGGAAGAGAATAGATGGAAAGAACTTCCCCAGGAGCCTTTTATTCGAGGCTTTATTGCAGCCTACGCAAAATATTTAGGGTTAGATTCTAAAGAAACATTACAACTTTTTAGCCAATCTCAAGCAGCAATGGACTCCCTTATCAACGAAAACTTTGAGGCCAGCACCTCAACCACTCCTGTATCTCCCTCGATTGAAATTCCGATCTCTGAAAAAAAATTATCGTCTCACTTAGAAAAAATAAACTTGGGTCGAACCTTTTCTATGAAAATAGGATTGAGCATTGCGGGTATGCTATTCATAGGGGGAATCGTTCTTTATAGAGGCCTTAATCAACCGCTAATCATTAAAGATTCCAGTCAAACAGCATCTCCCGTAAACACCCCCTTGTCTCTAGATACCCCAGTGGCACCTACTACCCCACAGCCATCCGCCCCCGCTATAGTTCAAGATGCCGCAGCTACCGAACCTTCAACACCTCCCACTCCAGCACCTGCTCTGGAGACGGTCCCTTTAATCCAACCATCAGAGCCCCCAATTAAAACCCCTGAGTCGCCCCCAGCGGTGGTTGTAGTAACGCCAGAAAAATTACCGACTCCTGTAGCTGTAGGTTCCCCTCCACCCGAAAAACAGCCTATCGAGGTTAAAACAAAACCAATTGAGGCCGCACCCGCTGCTACGATCCCCATCTCGGATCATGAATTAAAGATTAATGCAAAGGTTCGGAGCTGGATGAAAATAGTGATCGATGAGGAGCCGCCCAAAGAATCTTATTTAGAGGCGGGGGCTAATATCGATTTTAAATATCAGAAAAAAATTAAGTTGGTTCTTGGAAATTCTACTGGAGTATCGGTAATTAACGATGCTGAAGATTCAAAAGGGAAAAAATATTCAGGGACTATTCGCTACTACATATTCCCCAAGGGAGCGAGATTTCCACAGGACAAACCGAAAAATACAAATTCGGAAGGTTCTTTCATAGATGAGAATGAAAACACCTCTTCTCAAGAATCTTCCCAATCAGAACCTCAGTAATTATTAGGCCCATTTATGGAACCCATTACATTAGGATTACTGACCGTTTGGAATCATTCTGTTCCCGAAGCTAGAGCTCGTGTTCTACTCATTCATGGACTCAGTGAACACAGTGGCCGCCATCTCAATACTATTAACTGGCTAAACGAAAACAGGATCGATGTCGTACGCTTTGATTTACGCGGAGCCGGCAAAAGCGGTGGAAGAAGGCAGTGGATCGATTCATTTCAAAATTATATCGACGATACTATTTCTGTTTTCAATTGGATTCAAAGAGAGCTTGAGCCCCTACCTCTTTTTGTTTTAGGTCATAGTTTGGGAGGGGCCATTGCCATTCAATTTGCGGCGATCTATCACTCTTTTTTAAAGGGCCTTATTTTAAGTTCCCCTGCTTACCTTGTCGGTAGTGGTGTTTCCCCATTGAAAATAAAAATAGGCCAGGTATTAGTAAAAATATTACCTAATATAAGACTCCCTAAAAGCACAACCTCTGACGGCGTGTCTAGAGATAGATCGGTGATTGAGGCCTATCAAAATGATCCCCTGTGTTGTCACTTTAATACACTTAAACAGGGTGATGAAATCTTAAAAAATCTGCCGCTGATGCCAGAATTGGCCAAAAGAATTACCACACCCACATTTATTGCTCACGGATCTGCCGATTCGATTATTCTTCTTGAAGGAAGTTATCAAATCTTAAAATCCCTAGGCTCTAAAAGCAAAGAACTTTACGTAGCACCCCATTGTTTTCACGAGCTTCACAATGAACTTATTGAGGATAGAAAAGCCTATTTCATAAGATTGGAAATGTGGCTTAGTGAACAACTTCCCTCAAAAAAATAAAAACAGGGTACCTATGTTTACCATTATTTAGTCACATCGCTTCATTGAGAGGATTTGTCCAATGAGAAAAAAAATATTATTTAATTTTATTGCTCTGATATCGTCGTTAAGCTTCGCACAGGGGCCACTTTGTACAGATACCTTTCAAAAATTAAATCCCACAAGAAAGATATATAGACCTTTACTGTCTACCAATAGTGAGGCCCTCCAATCGACAAAAATCAACACCGTATTTCCAGCATCCAACATGTTTATTTATCCCGCTGATAAATGGTTGGCCCCGGATAGTGAATACGTAGAACAAATAAAATTAAGACAATCTCTTTACCAAAAAAGACCTAGCGATATCTTAAAGGTTCAACCCGGACAGGAAACCAGGGTGACTGAAGCGGCACAGGAATTTTTAGAAATGACCGCGAATCAGCTTGTGACTCAATTTCCATCGATATACGAAAAAGAGAACAATATTATTAAAGTCAAAGCCACAGGAATTCAGGTGAGTCTTGATGCCAACATGGGAAATCATCCGCTAGAAAAACTAGGGCTCCTAATTCAAGACGACATTATGGTAAACCTAAAAGATAAAGATGGAAAAATTATTTTAGCCGGCGGCTTCTTAGCAACTCCTACCAATTGGAGTCTCAAAGATTT
>JABMMY010000268.1 GCA_013205415.1 Deltaproteobacteria bacterium | reverse complement strand
TCTGGCATCTCTTGGAACTTAGAAAGGTGTAGAGAACCCATTCTTCCTGTTCCTACAATTCCAATTTTTATTTTAGGCATCATTTTTTAAACCCTTTTATCTGTGACACCCGACTTTAGAATTTCTAACAAACCTAAGAAAAATTTCCGCGTCTTCGCTATCGCTAAGTTCACTCGAAATTATTTCGATAGCATTAGAAACGGTGAGTTTTTGCAAACAGAAGATCTTATAAATTCTTTTTATGTTTGCGATTCTCTCCGAAGAGATTCCCGCCCGTTCCATGCCTACTTTATTAAACCCCTGAACCTCAAATACATTTCCTTTTCCAGAGAAGAAGGGTGGAAGATCTTTTCTTATCATCGAGCCACCTCCTACATAACAAAATTTCCCTACACGACAATGCTGAATGACTCCCGATTGTCCTCCAAGAGTCACAAAATCTTCAATGACAACATGCCCTGCTAATTGAACTGCATTTACAATAATAACTCGGTTCCCCACATGACAATCATGACCAATGTGGGTGTATGCCATGATTAAACAATCATTTCCGATTTGGGTAATATTTCCCCCTGCTAAGGTCCCTCTATGAACAGTAACGTATTCTCTTAAAACAACTCGATCACCCATAACAACTTCGGTAGGTTCGTTTTTATAACCCAGGTGCTGGGGTTCGCCCCCTATAAAAGCATGAGGAAACAACCTGCAATAACTTCCAAGGGTAACCTTTCCACGAAGTACCACATGTTCTTGAATTTCACAGTGTTCGCCTGTGACTACATCGGCTCCAATAACAGAGTAAGGACCCACTCGTGTTCCCAGTCCAAGTTTGGCGTTGGGGTGAATGATCGCTGTGGGATGGATTAAATCATGAATGTTTTTTTCCATGAATCTCCTTCTCAAGTAACTTTATTCGGTCGACTATTTCTGGCAATGCTTTTACAAAATGATGAGATCGTAATGCCTGTCTAATGGGCATGACCGGAGTGGAAAAATAGGTTTCTCCCCCTTTGAGATTTGTAGTCACACCTGTTTGGCCACCGACTCGAGCGCCCTTTCCAATAGTAATGTGATCTCCCACACCCACCTGTCCCGCTAATACAACCCCCTCTTCTAAGGTTGCAGATCCAGCAAGTCCCACCTGAGCACACAAAATTGAGTTTTTTCCAATTTGACAATTATGGCCCACATGAACGTGAGCATCCAACTTACTTCCCTGTCCGATTCGAGTCTCACCCAACGTACCGCGATCAATAGTGCAATGAGGGCCGATTCTGACATTATCCTCTACAACAACGGTTCCAACCTGGGGCATTTCTACATGACCGGAGGCTCCTTCAATTAAACCAAAACCCTCCGATCCCAAAACACTTCCCGAGAAAATCTTAACGTGATTGCCTAAATGTACGAGCGCCAATAAAACGACGTTGGGATGAATTTCGCAACCAGCTCCCACATGAACTCCAGGGCCAATATAGGCCTGTGGATAAATAATAGTATGGGCCCCAATTTTAGCGCCCTCACATATCACTGCAAAGGGACCGATATGGGCTAATAAATCCACCTGAGCTGAGGGATGAATCTCCGCTTTTTGAGAAATCCCTGTCCACCGATTTTTCGGTAAAAAAGATTTTGCTAGCTGTGCGAAGGCAAGCTTAGGCTCCTCTAAAATAATGTAGGTTAACGGAAGGTCGTCTCTAATAAATTCTTTTTTCGTTAAAACAACTGCGCCTAAACGAGAGGAATTCAAAAACTTTGCGGCCTTTTTCTCAGCCAAAAAACACAAACTACCGCGGGAGGCATTTTCAACAGAATTTAACCCTTCAACCGGAACATTAGGATCGCCAAGAAGCGTCGCATTAAGAAGGTCGGCGATTTTGCCTGCAGTGGTTGGAAATTCAAGCGGTCCCATGGCTTCAGACCCTAGTCGGAGAGCCCCCAGATGTAAACTGAGATTGCGCGTCAAAAGGAGGGCTAAAATACCTGGCTCTGAATGCTATGCAAAAAACTCAGGGACAGACCTGTTAAAAACCTAAAAAAGTTTAACTATTACAGCTCTATAGAATCCCTCGGATCAGACTAAGTTTTTATCTAATTAATGACTCTACTAAGATTCTATTTCATCACCTTTCCAATTCACTTGAACACTTAGAAAGGCAATATTCCCTTATTAACTTTTCTTACACAAAATTGGGGCCCACGTGGGATATTAGCCAACCCTTCACTACGCGTTGAAAGCCCATTCCAGTTATAATGAAACAGACCTTCCCACTCTTTTACCATGATCTCTAAAACAAAATCCCTCATCTCCAGAAATGGAGTTTTTCGTAATTTTCTTGCCGCTAGTAGCGTTTCTCTGCTTGGTAATAATATTTTTGATATCGCTATACCGCTATATATCGTTCAACGCACCCACGATCCCATGGTTCTCTCTGCAGCTAATATCGCACTAACCCTTCCTTTTTTCGTAATGGCACCACTCACGGGATTCACGGTGGACAATTTTAACAAAAGACGAATCATGCTTTTTAGCGATTTAGGACAGGTTTTCTGTCTTTTGCTTTTACTGGTTTACGATTACTACACGCTAAATCACTTCTGGCCTATCTTCGCCATTATTTTTGCAGCAAAAACGCTAATGATCACCTTTGAAACCGTAGCTACTTTTCAACTCATTCCAGCTTTGGTCAGTGATCACGATCTCAATGAGGCGAACTCCTGGTTTCTTTCTAGCCAAAGACTTATTCAGATTTTAGGGCCCCTCATTGCCGGAATTTTAATGAGTACCAAAGGAATTCAAACCTGTGTGATCGCTAACATCGTTAGTTTTCTAGCCACACTATTTTTTGTTTTGAGGCTTAAGAATCTTAACGAAATCATTACAAAGAGTGAAGGGCCCTCAATAAAAAAACCCCTTACTATCGGCGGTGTGCTCGATAGTTTTATCGATTCGGTCAAATT
>JABMMY010000267.1 GCA_013205415.1 Deltaproteobacteria bacterium | reverse complement strand
TTGGTCAGGGACTTTGAAGTCCCTGAAATTGAAGATATTCTTTTTAGGAAGTCGGGAAGCCACTTTTCCGTCGCTAGTTCTCCTCCAGGAGACACTTTAATGGATAAGGAACTAAAGAAAAATGGTTATACTTCAATTAATACATTAGACAGACCCATGATGAAAGACAGCGTGGGCGTATTTTTATTTAGTTCCTTTAAAAATGCTAAGTCCGGAAAAAGTGAATTTTTTCTTGAACCGTGGACCGAAGTTTCTCCAATCGCAAAACAGTTTTTTACTATTAATTACTCTCCCAAATTGTGGATACAAAGCGGAGTGGTGTGAGATGGCTCTGTTTTTCTCCGTATGGCTTTCTACCTTTGGGGTCATTTTTGCTATCATCGACCCCTTTGGCTATGTTCCTATTTTTTTAACAATGACAGCCAAAGACTCTGAAGAACAACGAAGGAAAATGCTGAAGAGGGCCTGCTTAACTGCGTTTGTAGTTTTAACGGGGTCCACATTTTTAGGGAATATCATTTTGCAGTTCTTTGGAATTTCGATCCCAGCGCTGCAAATTTCGGGCGGATTAATTCTGTTGGTTATAGGATTTGAAATGGTTAAGGTCATTCCTACCCCAGAGAAAATTACGGCATTTGAAGAAAATGAGGGAAAACAGAAAGAGGATATTTCAATCATTCCTTTAGCTATTCCAATGTTATCGGGACCGGCTTCTATTGCCAGCGTAGTGGTATTAAGCTCAAAAAGTGATTCGGTTTTTCTTTATCCTGCAATTATATTTTCTATTTTTTTAACGTTAGGGTTTACCTACTTGATTTTGAGATCGGCATCTAAAATCTTTAAACTTGTGGGGGTTACCGGGCTTAATGTCATGACACGAGTGATGGGACTATTATTGTGTGCCATGGCAGTTCAATTTGTGATTAACGGTTATCTAGGAATCAAGTGAACGAATTCAATCTAATAGACAAGCTAAAAAAGATCCTTCCCCCTCCGTCAAAGAAAATATTGGTGGGAATTGGAGATGATGCTTTGGTGACGGTATCCTCTTTAATACCTAAAATAAGGATGTTATCGACGGTAGATTGCTTAGTTGAAAAGATCCATTTTGATTTTAATTACTTAACGCCAAGAGAGGTGGGATGGAAGTCTCTTGCGGTTAATGTGAGTGACATAGCCGCAATGGGAGGGACCTCATTATATTCCCTTGTTTCTTTAGGGATTCCGGAGCGAATTAAGGAAAAAACGATTTTTGAAATCTATGAAGGGATAAAAGACTGCGCAGAGTGGGCGAATATCGATGTTGCAGGGGGAAATATTACCCGAACACCGCAGGATTTTTTTATTAATATCACCGTTATTGGAGAGGCTCAGAAACCTATTTTAAGAAGTGGAGCAAAGCCTGGCGAATGTGTGGCGGTGACAGGGTTTCCGGGATTATCTGCGGCCGGATGCTATGCCTTTAAAAAATGGGGTCGAAAAACTATCAAAACCTATCCGTTGGCCACTCGATCTCACTCGCAACCGGAGCCTAGAATTAAGTTTGCACAAAATCTTTCTGCCTGTGGAGTTTCCTCTCTTATTGATACGAGTGACGGGATTTCTAGTGAGTTAAACCACCTTTCTAAGGCCTCTAAGGTAGGGTTTATCATTAAGGAGACACTTTTACCGGTAGATGAAGAGATAAAGAGGTTGGCAGAGGCTTTAAAAAGAGGGCCGATAGACTTAATACTAAATGGCGGAGAGGACTATGAGCTATTAATGACATTTCCTCCTACTAAGTTTTCAAAGTTAGTAGGGCTAGCCCATGCTCATGCGGTGCCATTCACTGTGATTGGGCATACGATAAAGTCTAATAAGGGACCTCAAATCAGATTGCAGACAGGAAAATTGAGGCCGATCACTAATCGGGGCTGGACCCACTTTTAAACATTCTCATCGGGTGTTAGAGCTTTACAGATGTCCTATCTTATACGAAATTAAATTTGATTTAAATTTTGGATAAGATCACATGAAAAAAATATTTCTCTTCCTAGTATTTCTCAGTCAAGTTTCCTTTGGAGTTCCAATAAAAGGGGATTGGTTGGGTGGTGGCGGTTTTGGTTTGATGTT
>JABMMY010000266.1 GCA_013205415.1 Deltaproteobacteria bacterium | reverse complement strand
TAATAATCAACGATCTTACCTTTTCCTTCATCTCCCCACTGCACTCCGATAATAACAACTGCTTGTGGCATAGGTACTCCTTTAAATTTTAATCGCTTTCACCGAAAGCATTCCCTTTGTATTTCTTAAAGCTTCTAATGCTGAGGCCGAGGGCTCAGAATCGATATTAATTAGTGCAATGGCTTCAGACTTTTTAGGATCTCTCCCTAAATGCATTCGGGCAATGTTAACACCATGAGCTCCCAAAAGAGTTCCCATCGAACCAATCACACCTGGCTCATCGATATTTTTGGTATAAAGTAAATGTCCTGTAGGAATAGCATCAATATTAAAATGGTCAATTCCGATGATACGTGGCCCCTCTTTTCCAAATAGAGTTCCTGTACAGGAGAAGGGGGTGTCTCCTAGTAAAGTAAGTTCCACGCGACTATTGTAATCGGTACATTCCTCTTCAAAAGATTCTTCGACGCGGATGCCCCGTTCCTTTAAAAGTTTTCTAGCATTCACAAAATTTACCGTGGTAAAAAGAATAGGTGCCAGAAATCCTTTTAACACCGAAAGGGTCAAGAGTTCTTTATTGTGCCCTGAGATCTCCCCTTCAAAGTGCACTCGTATTTTTTTTACATTCTGAGGTCCTACCTGTGTCGCAAAGGAACCCAATTTTTCACAAAGCTGAACATAAGGTTTAATAATATTTAATTGTTCAAGAGGAACATTGGGAACATTGATGGCATTTTTCAAAACCCCCTGTTCCACATAAAGTGCAATTTGATCTGCTACCTCTAGACTTACCTGCACTTGAGCCTCCTCAGTACTGGCGCCTAAATGAGGAGTCAGTACCAAATCCTGGCATTGTAGTAGTGGAGAATTCGCTGGGATGGGTTCTGTTTCAAAAACATCAAGAGCGGCTCCAGCTAAATGTTTTTCCGCTAGTACCTCAAGAAGGGCGGTCTCATCTACAATGCCGCCTCTAGCGCAATTGATGAGATAGGATCCTTTTTTCATTTTCCTAAGAACTGTTCTATTAATTAAATGGTGAGTCGTTTTTAACAGTGGGACATGAACACTCAAATAGTCGGCCTCTGCTAAAAGTTCTTCCATTCCTACTAAGTGAATTTTCTGTTTTGCTGCAGCCTCTGAATTCACATAGGGATCATGCGCAATCACTCGCATTCCAAGGCCAAGAGCCTTTACTGCGACGGTTCTACCAATATTTCCCAAACCTAAGAGCGCTAATGTTTTACCTCTAAGCTCATTGCCCTGAAACCTTTTCTTTTCCCATTTTCCGGAGCGAAGCGTGGCATCGGCCTGAGGGATGTGTCTGGAAACGGCAAAGATCATAGCTAGGGTGTGCTCGGCTGTAGTGACTATATTCCCTGTGGGCGCGTTCATGACGACGATTCCCACATCGGTGGCGGCTGGCACATCAACATTATCCAATCCAATACCGGCTCGGAGAACCAATTTTAGATGTCTTGCCGTTTCTAATAGATCTTTATCTACTTGGGTGCGAGACCTCACAATTAAAATATCAATTTGGGATAGTTTTTCCTTTAGCTCTAAACGATCAATAGCCTCAAAGGCTAGAAGCTCAATTTTAGAGTTCTGCTGTAATATAGCGATGCCCTCTTTAGCTAAACCATCTGCAATTAAAACTCTGATCCTATTTTCCATGATTGCGACCTTCTAAAAAGTATTGAGAGGCCGCCGCAACCCCTTTGCCTAGTTCTATGTGACCGCCTAGCGCCTTTAAGGTGTTTTCAAGGGCAGCTAAAATGGTGAGCATGTCCAACTCATCATAAAATCCTAGATGAGCAATACGAAAAATTTTACCCTTCCATTGGTCCTGTCCACCGGCGATAGTCACCCCAAATTGGTCTCTCAAATAGGAAACAATTTTTTTGCCTTCAGGTATTTCCTTGGGAACATGTACAGCGGTCAGAGCATCGGAGGGTGAAGTCTTTGCAAAGAGTTCTAGACCTAGTCCCTTCACTCCACGTCGAGTGGCTTCGGCTAATTTAGCATGGTGTTTAAAGACCGGTTCAAGTCCTACTTTTTGAAGTTGTGTCAGTACGACATCTAAACCACAAATCAAACTAACCGCAGGAGTCCAGGCCGTTTCTCCTCCAAGAGCGGCCTTATCCTCTGCATCTAAATTAAAATAAAAATTAGGAATATTGGATCGTTTTCTTTGCTCCTGTGCCTTTTGAGAAAGAGCTAAGAAGGCAAGTCCGGGAGGCAACATTAATGCTTTTTGCGATCCACTAATCACGGCATCTAATCCCCATTTGTCCATTGGAAGATCTACGACTCCAAGAGCAGTAATGGCATCCACAATGACTAGGGCATCACTATTTTTATGAATCGCATCGGCAATCTCTTTTACGGGATGGTAAACACCAGTTGAAGTTTCAGAGGCCTGAAATAAAACCCCACGAGTTTTCGGATGGGCCTTTAAGAGTTTTATAATGTCATCTGGGGATACAGCCTGCCCCCATTCCACCTTTAGGGTGTGAACGGTCAGCCCAAATTTAGTAGCCAATTTTCCCCATCGTTCTCCAAATTTTCCCCCATCAATAGCAATCACCTCATCTCCAGTGGCAAAGAGATTTACTATGACAGTTTCCATAGCGCCAGTTCCGGAGCTTGAGAGTACATAGGAGGGTTGCTTAGTTTGAAAAAGATATTGAAGTCCAGATTTGACCCTTGTTAATACATCAACGAATTCTTTAGTGCGATGATGTAAAGGGGAGCGGGCCATTTCCGACAAAACCAATTCTGGGACGGGAGTGGGACCTGGAGCGAAGATACGAAGTTTTTCAAAAAGAGGGTGTGATTTCATAGTGTTATCTTTCTTATTGAGAGACGAAGAGATCGAAAAATAGGGCCCATAAAAACCAAAGAACTGGTCAAAGAGTATGTGAGGTCCTATAGACCGTCAAGAACGAGCTTATAGTAACTTTTATATATTTAATATTAAGTACTTATAAGTTTGGTATTGAATCGATACGGGCTTTTCGGCATAATGCCGCATCCCGTTAATTCAGTGACACAAAAAACAACCTTTAAAAGGAGTCCGAATGTTTGAAAAAAACACCTTCGAAAATAATGTAGTGCCGTTTAAATCTAAACAGGAAAAGACTACATTAGAAACTTTACTACAGGAGCAGGACGTAAAGGATTTCTTTAGATTTGTAAATGAGCACGACCTCAGATTAGCCGCCCTTGAAGCCTTAAAGATCAAACTTTCTGTTGTTAATTAGTTTATTTAAAAGTAGCCGAGTTAGTCTTGAAAATAGCAGTGTTTTATTTAACTTTGGATAGGTTAAATAATCACTGCTATTTTTTTGTGCAAAAATTAAAGCTGTCAAAACTTTAGTCAATTTAGTGGTTTTTAACGTTAGTCAGATTTAATCCCACCGTATTCTATGCCTATCAACTCCTTTCCAGCCTGGAACATCCTTTGCAACTTTAGGCTGTAATCATTTTCTGAAAGATATTTTTTGTAAGGATAAATAAATTAATGAACTCCACAACAAAGATAGTTCGCCTACTCAATGGAGCTTTTCTCTTCTCCTCTTTATTCCTGGGCCTCTCAATTCAGGCGGCAGGTAAGAAGCCTTCATGTTACTCCATTTATCGTGAACTTCAGGTGCAGCGAATCGGTGGCACTGAACGAAAAGAAAATAGTTTCGCCGGGACCGATACCCCTATTGTAAAAGCCTTTGAGAAGGAGGGACTGTTTTATTCCGATATTGTGAAGTGGTTTGATAGAGCAGATAGAACCTCCACATTAAATATTATCGACACAAGATTGGCAGCAGAAAAAGCAGGCAAGGTCGGTAAAAAACTAATTCGGTGGTTAGAAAACTACGCTACAAAAGACAAAGCGAAAGAGATCATTCTACCGGTAGATTGGGCAGGTAAAAGTGCAGAGGAAAAGGCGAATTTTATTTTTGACCGCGAGAATCCTTTGTCGGCCATGACCCAAGAGGCCAATGAGAACCTCTTTTTAGAAGAGATACTTAATTATGATATTTTAAGACCTGCAAAGGAGACTCCCTCCTACCTTACTGTTGGAAATGACGGGGGCTCTTATGAGGTGAGAAGTATAAAGGGAGAAATTAATCGTAAGGTTTATCAAGATCAACTTGCCGAAGTAGAAGGACACCTCGATGGAAAGGTAGGGCACCAACATTTAATTCATGAGTGGCCTAAAGAAAAAGAGGTGAGAGAAAGAATAGCTCCCCAGTACACAGAGCTTTTAGATGCCGGCACCTGGTTTTTGTTTTGGCGACAACTCAAAAGAAACCCTAGCGGTGATGAAGGAGTGGAAAGTATTCTGAAACATCCCTACCTGGGAGTTTACAATCGAGATTCACTAGAGAAGCTAGAAAAGGCTGTCATCGACGGTGACTATACTAATTTTAAAAATAAATATCGAATGATTGGTGCTCGTAATGTGACAGGCCGATCCGATATGCCAGGACAAAAAGAGGGTCAGGGTTTAGCCGATTTTGAGAGACGCTCAGGAAACAAAGGAATTAAACGGGAGTTTTTAGAGGACCTTATTGAAGCCCGATTTGTGAGTGGTGATTTTACAGGCCTTAGAGGTATTCATGATTATGAGTTTGATGCGTCAGCGCCTATTGGAAAGCTTACCGAAAAATATCTATCTAAAGCCGACCAGACAGTTTTAGAGGAATTTGAAAAAGAATTTAAGTGGATGAAGTATTCCGATGATTCTAGAGCCTTTAATCACTTCCGTAATAAAATTACAGCCCCCTTACTCCCATGGGAAAATAGAATTCCCCTCGATTACAAGCTACCAGTATTAGACAGAGCTAGGGGTCGTTTTGCAG
>JABMMY010000265.1 GCA_013205415.1 Deltaproteobacteria bacterium | reverse complement strand
AGTTTTCGTTTTTAATTGTTTGTGGATTAAAGGGGCCATTTCTCCTGTAAGAGCAATCTGAAAAACTCATGTCAATGATTGGGAAGAGGGATTTTTTTTCGACTTAGGCTCTCGGCTCCCACTATCCCATTTACCAAAGCATCTCTTTAGTGAGTTTTCCATAGCGACTCATATCATTGGGAGTGCGATGGTTTAGCCCGACTCGGTTATTAAAATTTCCTTCAATAGTTAAAAATTGTTGAGTGTCTTCATCAAATTCTAGAAACATAAATTTGTGCGAGTCTCTCCAACCGTGATCTCCCATAATAGATTGATCTTTAAGAGCCGCTTTTAATCCGTTACCTACGGGTAATACCTTCCCCCATTTTTGATAGGAGTCTAAGGGGTTCTCTTTAAAAACTTTACACTCTGGTTGGGTGCACCAAAGTGGAAACATGCCACACCAGCCTCCAGAGCAATAGCCATAGGCATTGGGACCTCTTTTGCCCTGTTGCCAAGCATAGTACTCAAGCAGAGCCGTGGTGGCTATTTTATGTCTCGCTTTAGCTAGATCGGTAGTCCCAGAGGTCACGGCATTAAATTCTTTGTGACTCGCTAGAAGACTAGCCTCTTTGGGCTTTTCTAAATCGCCCTTAAAAAAGCTCAAGGATAGTCCATAAACGGCACCCTCCCTTAATTCTTTAAGTTCAAAGAAAGCATTATTTTTATCATCAAAGGAAACTGGCAGATTTACCTTTTTCAAGGTTTTAGAATGCTTTTGGTCTCGATAGCTTACAGTTACAAAAAGATTATTTTTTTCAGCTAATACTTTAGGATCGGTGATTCTTATTTTTAATGGGATTGCATTCGGTTTAGGATTTTTCATAAGATAGGGATAGCTCACCTCAATAGGCAAAGTGGAAGACTGCTCTACCCATCGATGCTCTGCCGGCTGGCCAGGAGCTCTTTTAGTCGATTCCGTCCTCTCCGAGTGGTCCGGTTCTATAGTCTTTGTTTCTCCCCAAGAGTCTTTAGAGACAAGCAGGAACATGCTTAGAATAAAAAAAATTTTTTTCTGTTTTTTAAGACCCATTTTTTTCTCCAGACTCTAAATCAAAGGCAAGTTTTTCTCGTTAGCTCTTTTATCTTCACATTGAATAAATTCACTGAATAGTCATGGTAGTGCAGAAATTAGGCCCGACTGACGAAAAGCAAAAATGCAGAGTTAGCCGATAATTATCACGTATTCTTATTGGTCTCGCGACAGATTTAGCCTTTTGTGTCTAAAGTAACGACAGACTATTTAAGCACTCACCTTAAGTTCTGCTGGTAAAGGATCTCAACCCCTTCAAGAGTTAAGTGGGGTAGGATTTGAGTTTTCGTTTTTAATTGTTTGTGGATTAAAGGGGCCATTCCTCCTGTAAGAGCAATATCGCAGCTTTTTCCGATCTCCTTTTCTAATCGAGAGAGCAGCCCCTCAATGGCATCACAGTAACCAAAAAGAATTCCACTTTGAATACAGGTCACGGTATTTTTACCTATCACAGAGTCTGGGAAACTCATGTGAATGAGTGGCAAGAGGGCTGTTTTTCGACTTAAGCTCTCAGCTCCCATAGCCATACCTGGGAGTATGATCCCTCCTTCATAAACATTTTTTTCACTAATAACATCAAAAGTAGTCGCAGTCCCTAGGTCGACTACAATCGCCGGAAGTTTGAGATGGGCTACTGCATAAGCTGAATTAGCCAAACGATCGGCGCCCACAGTACTAGGGGTATCGACCTGAATGGAAAAGGAGAGTCTATTTTTAGAGGAGATAAAAAACGGTTTCTTTTCTAAATATAGCTCGCAAAACTTTTGAAGATTAAAATCACACGAGGGCACCACCGAACAAATGGCAATCCCTTCAAGGTCTGAAAAGCTAAGTTTAGCCTGTTGAAACAAAGGAAATAGGAATGCGGCATATTCATCCGCAGTGCGCGCCATTTGCGTTTCACCTCGCCAATGGTATTTCAATTTTGATCTCTCAAAAATACCATAGGAGGTTTGCGAATTGCCAATGTCTATGACCAGTAACATGTGATCTCTCCCGTCATATAGCTCTGACGGTCTCCTTGGGAGTTCGATAACACAAGTGCCCCCTGTTCATCAATTCCTAGAAAGGTACCTTGAATAAAAACAGGAGAGGAGGTTTTCTCTTGGGGCAAACCGGTCTCCCTAAGCTCTAATTTTTTACCGATAAAAAGACACTCTCGCTCCCAAAATTTTTGTAAAAAACAGAACCCTTCCTTTTGATAGGTTTCATAGGCCTTAAAAAAATTTTCTAAATATCGTTGAAGAACTATTTCAGAATCTAATCGTTTTTCTAATTCAGTTAAGCCATGGGCTGAAAGAGAGGTGGCTTGAAAAGGCCGTTCAGAAAAGGCCACTAACTCTGAGTGTGGAATATTAAGATTAAGGCCCACCCCTATAATAACACCCTGTTTGATACCGTGAGTTACCACTTCGCATAAAACCCCACCCACCTTTTGGCCATTGATAAGACAATCATTGGGCCACTTGACCCCTACCCTTACCCCTACCTCGTTGGGTAGAAAATGCTTTACCGTTTGCGATAGGACAGCCCCTGCCAATAGGGAAAGGTCGGTTAGCCGTTTTTTATTCTCAGGATAGATCAAAAGAGAAAGATAGAGTCCACCCTGGGGAGAGTGCCAGCTTCGATCCATGCGCCCTCGCCCCTTTGATTGGCGCTTAGCCACTATGACCGTACCCTCACCCCTACCTAAAGCTGCAAGCTCTCTTAATTTTTCTTGGGTGGAAACCACCGAGTCAAATCTTAGAATGTTAGGTACTACCTGCGGCAATGACACACCTTATCTATTGGATACACCTCTTTTACGAGGCTAAGGCCTCTTCATGTTCTTTAAAAAGGCTATCTAATCGGCCTTGAACTAACTTCTCTACTATAGGAGGCATCAACTCTAAAAGAGCTTTCGCTACCATCTGCTCTAAATTTTGATTATTAAGGCTAGACTTAACTTCACTCTCCAGCACCCCTTTATAAGCCATAGATTCTAGCGCCCCTAAAACAGGAGTTACCTCTTCATTCATCACCGATGTCTCCATGCTTACATTATTCTTAGTTCCCCATAAATCCTCTGTGTTCTCCTTTTGGGCTCCCGGCACACGAGACAGATTCTCCTGTTCACTATGACTACCCGAGTCCCCTTCCCACAATTCAGCAGCGGTAGTAGGCATCGATTTTTTCATTGGAGATTGTGAATGTTCAACTTTATGAAGGTCTGTCATAGCGCGTTGGCTCCTATTCTCTTCTTGAAAAGTTTGTCGCATCAATTCAGCCTCATCTGCAAAGGTGCTATTAAAAACCCTCTGTAAAGGGTCTTCCTTCATTAGGTTCGTTCTTTCGTTATCTAATGTGACACCCTGGGTATCCTCATTTTCAGGCTCGCCTAAACAATCCTCCACCATTATTTGTAGAGATTGGGGACTAAAGGGTTTTTTGAGTACCGAAATATAATGCTTGGCTTCACCCATATCTTGGCCTGTGATTAAAACTACAGGAGGAGGTGTGGCTAATTTCCCCATCCATGACTCTAACTCTTTAGGAAAGCTTTGCCAGGAAAGGCCGGTCACCGATTCACTGAGTAGAATGAGATCTATCGGCGTATCTACAACGGTCTTAATCACCTCTTGGCGGTTTCTAGCATATATAATTTGATAGCTTCCCTTATCTAGAGTTAGGGCTACTACCTTTTGAACGGTTAGACTCTCGTCGATGAGTAATATTTTTTTTTTCATTCTGTGAAAATTATACCAAGTAAAATCTAAAACTAAAAATATGAAATGAAAAATGTGGAATGTGAAATTTTTGTTGAAATCTTGTATTTTTCAAGATGTTTCCTACATTTTTTAAATTTATTAATATTACTAATAGTTTAGTCTATTTTTTTTT
>JABMMY010000264.1 GCA_013205415.1 Deltaproteobacteria bacterium | reverse complement strand
TTTTTCCTGATAAACCAGTTTCTAGGAAGCCAGCTGAAACACGTATGGGTGGAGGAAAAGGGGCTCCTGAGTATTGGGTAGCAGTGATTAAACCGGGAAGAATTTTATTTGAGATGGAGGGTGTGGACGTAGCAACAGCTAAACGAGCACTAACCTTAGCCTCTCATAAGCTTCCCTTGAAAACCAAGTTCATTCAAAGAGGCGTGAGTTTATAATGGATGCGAAAGAATTAAGAACGTTAGGTGTTGATGAGTTGCAAGCTCGTTGTCGTCAGTGGGCAGAAGAACTTTTCAGAGCGCGATTTGGAGCACAGAGTGTTGAAGCTAAAGATACAAGTATCTTTAAAAAGCTGAGAAGAGATATTGCAAGAGCTAAAACTGTTCTGACTGAAAAGCTGAAAGTTGGAGATGCCGGGGATCAAAAGATGGCCCCTACAGTTGCTGATCAAAACGTTGGTGCAGTTAAAACAGCTAGCAAGAAAGTAACTGCCAATAAAAGCGTTACTAAAAAGAGCAAAGAGCAAGGAAAAGAGTCATGACCACTGTAGAAGTAAAAGAACAGGGTAGAAAACAGATAGTTCGCGGAGTCGTTGTTAGCGATAAAATGACTAAAACTCGAATTATTGAAATCAAAAGAACTCAAGATCATCGCCTTTACCACAAGAAATTAATCCATCAGAAACGTCTGTTCATTCATGATGAAAAAAATGAAAGTAAAACAGGCGATGTTGTTATGGCAGTAGCTACGAGACCCTTATCTCGTCATAAGAATTTTAGACTTATTAAAATTGTTGAAAAGCGAGTAGCAGAATGATTCAGAGTGAAACATATCTAAATGTTGCCGACAATTCCGGGGCTAGAAAAGTCATGTGCTTTAAAGTACTCGGTGGCAGTAAACGTCGTTATGCTTCGATCGGTGATATTATAGTTGTAACTGTTAAAGACGCATTACCAACCTCAAAAGTAAAAAAAGGTGCGGTAATGAAAGCAGTTGTTGTTCGAACAAGAAAAGAGGTCCGTCGAGCAGATGGTTCTTATATTCGGTTTGATGATAATGCAGCAGTTCTATTAAATAATAATATTGAGCCCGTAGGGACTCGTATTTTTGGACCTATAGCTAGAGAACTTCGCGTGCCAGCTAAAGATGGCTTTATGAAGATTATTTCTCTCGCACCGGAGGTTTTATGACGGGCGTGACAGTAACTCATGTAAAAAAACAGGATCTAGTCCAAGTCATGGTTGGAAAATATCGTGGAAAAACAGGAAAAATTCTACGGGTCAACCAAAAAAAGGGACGATTGCTTGTTGAAAAAATAAATATTATTAAGAAGCATACCAAACCCACACAGAAAACTGCAGGTGGCATCATAGAAGTAGAAGGAATGATTTCAGCTTCTAATGTTCTTCTGTTTTGTGACAAATGCAACTCTGGTGTGAGAACTTCTAGAAAACTTCTTGAATCAGGTAAAAAAGTGCGTGTTTGTCGAAAATGTACAACGCAGATTGATAAGTAGTAGGTAGTAAAATGAAACCAAGATTATTAGAGCATTATAGTAAAAAAATTGTTCCAGAATTGATGAAAGATTTTGGTTACAGCAATCCCATGGAGTGTCCAAAACTCACTAAAATTGTTGTGAGTATGTGCCTTAAGGAAGCTACCAGTGATTCTAAAGTTATGGATAAAGCCATGGAAGAGCTGTCTTTAGTTACCGGTCAAAAACCAAAAATGACCCGCGCTAAAAAAGCTATTGCAGCCTTTAAATTGAGAGCTGGAATGCCACTTGGAGCTGTTGTTACTCTAAGAGGGTCACGAATGTATGAATTTATGGACCGACTTACCAACGTTTCATTACCTCGGGTAAGAGATTTTCGTGGTTGCTCTCCAACAGGGTTTGATGGTTCTGGAAATTATTGCTTAGGAATTAAAGAGCAGATTATTTTTCCTGAAATTAATTATGAGAGAGTGGATAAAGCTAGAGGCATGAATGTTAATTTTGTGACTAGCGCGAAAACTAATAAAGAAGGGTACGAGCTTTTAGAAAAGCTTGGCGTGCCTTTCCGTAAAATGTAATTTGAGAAAAGGGTAATCAATGGCAAAGACATCTATGATGGTAAAAGCTGCCCGTAAGCCAAAATTTAAGACACAGAAGTATAATAGGTGTCCTAGATGTGGTAGATCGCGGGCATTTTTGAGAAAGTTTAAATTGTGTCGTTTATGCTTTCGTAAATTAGCCTTGGAAGGACTCATTCCAGGTGTAATTAAGGCAAGTTGGTAAAAAATTATGATGACCGATCCAATAGCAGATTTATTAACGCGTGTTAGAAATGCAAACAAGGCACGTCAACGAAAAGTTGATGTAACTCCGACTCAACTAAAGGTCTCAATTGTGGATCTTTGGAAAAAGGCTGGCTTTATAAAAAATTATAAGCTTTATCGCCAATCGGATGCTGATAAGACAGGGTTACTCAGAATTTACCTTAAATATATAGGTAAAAATGAGCCTGTTATTCACGGCTTAAAAAGAATTAGTAAGCCAAGTAAAAGGGTTTATATAACGCAGGATAAACTGCCAACAATTTTGAATGGCATTGGAATGGCAATTGTTTCCACTTCACGTGGCGTTCTTAATGATGAGTTAGCTAGAGAACACCGTGTGGGTGGCGAACTTCTTTGTACGATTTGGTAAAAAATTATGTCAAGAGTTGGAAAAAAACCTATTAAAATTGCGGCTGGAGTCAAAGTAAAATTTGCAGCTCCTATTATAGAAATCAGTGGAAAACTAGGGACGTTAACACGTACTTTACCCTCGGTTATTTCGATTGAGATCGGTGCAGATGAAGTTAATGTTATAAACTCATCTACTACGGCTCAGACGAAAGCTCTCCATGGTCTTTCTAGAAGCTTAATAAATAATATGATGCACGGAGTGGCCGAAGGTTATTCTAGAGATCTAGAGCTTCAGGGAGTGGGATACCGAGCGCAAGTTCAAGGAAGTAAACTTACTATGCAACTTGGATTTTCTCATCCAGTTGAGTTTACCTTACCTAAGGGAATATCAGCTACTGTAGAAGCAAATACTAAGATCAACATAAAAGGTGCTGACAAAGAATTATTAGGACAGATTGTAGCCAGACTGCGAAAAATTAAGCCACCTGAACCTTATAAAGGCAAAGGTATTCGTTATGCTGGAGAGGTTATTACCTTGAAACAGGGTAAGACTGCGGGAGCAGGAGGCGGGAAGTAGTTATGAGTAGCAAGATTCGCACAAATACTAATCCAAGACAGATTATCCGGTTGAGAAAGAAACAACGGATTCGGAAAAAAATAGTTCTTCATATGGGAACGATTTCAAGGTTAGTGGTTTACCGTAGTAATCAATTTATCTACGCTCAAATCATTGACGATCTCAAGGGCAATACATTAGCGGAAGCTAATACCAGAGAAGAGAGTTTTAAGTCTTTAGGCTCTAAGAAAAATATAGAGGCCGCAAAGAAACTGGGAAGTTTGATTGGACAACGTGCCATTGAGAAAAAGGTAGAAAAAGTTCTATTTGATCGAAATGGTTATGAATATCATGGACGTATTAAAGCTCTAGCCGAGAGCGCAAGAGAGGCAGGACTCAAGTTCTAATGATGCCAACTAAGAAAATTAATCCAAATGATTTAGAATTATCAGAACGTATTGTTTATATTAATCGCGTAGCCAAAGTAGTTAAAGGCGGACGGCGTTTCAGCTTCAGCGTTATCGTTGTTGTTGGGGATGCTTCTAGCCATGTAGGCGTCGGATTAGGAAAAGCTAGAGAAGTACCCGAAGCTATTAGAAAAGCAGGGGAATCGGCTAGAAAAAACTTAATCAAGTTATCGTTAAATCACGGTACCTTTCCACATGAACTTATAGGAAAGTATGGTGCTGCCTCAGTATTGTTAAAGCCAGCCTCTGATGGAACTGGAATCATTGCAGGTGGAGCTTGTAGATCGGTTTTGGAATTGGCTGGAGTACGTAACGCACTTACGAAATCTTTTGGAACCACTAATCCTCATAATTTGGTAAGAGCTACTTTAAATGGATTAAGTAGAATGCGATTACCAGAGGATGTTATAAAAGCCAGAAATTCTCAAGAAAGCGCTTATTAATAGCGGGGTTTAAGAAATCATGGATAAAGTAAATAAAACTGCTACCAAAGATGTTGTTAGCGGTAAAAAAGTTGAAATAAAGCTAGTTAGAAGTGTTATTGGCACTCCTGAGTGGATGAGAGTTATCGTTCGAACACTTGGTTTGAGAAAAATTAACAGCAGGAACCTTGTTCCTGACAATGGTGCTATCAGAGGAATGGTTCGAAAAGTTTCTCATTTAGTTGAGCTGACGGAAGTTAAGGAGTAGACAAATGGCGCAAGAACAACAATTTCATTTAGGTAATCTAGTCGCTCCTGAAGGTTCACGAAAAGAGAGAATTCGTCGTGGCCGAGGGATTGGTTCTGGTTTAGGAAAAACTGCAGGGCGTGGAGGAAAAGGACAAACTGCAAGAGCGGGGAAGGGACGACCCAGAGGTTTTGAAGGGGGACAGAGTCCTTTAGTACGCCGATTACCAAAATTTGGTTTTAATAGCCCTAATAAAGTTTATTTTGACGTTATCAATATCAATGCTTTAGAATCTCACTTTCAGAGTGGTGAAACAGTTACACTAGAGCAACTAGTCGAAAAAGGTTTAATTAAATCGACGAAAGCTATGGTTAAAATTCTTGGGGAAGGAAATCTCACTAAGAAACTTACTGTAAAAGCCCATAGTTTTTCTAAGTCAGCTATTCAGAAGATAAACCAAGCTGGCGGACAAACTGAAGAAATTAAGCACAAAGAACATCAAGAACCGCAAAAATAAACAACAGGAGATAACACCTTGGCAGCAGTGGAAGGTCTAACGAAGATACCAGAACTTCGTCGTCGAATTTTATTCACCATAGCCCTCTTAGCTGTTTATAGAGTCGGCTGTCATATTCCAGTTCCTGGAGTTAATACAGAGACCCTGTCTCGTTTTTTTCAGACAAATCAGGGAACCTTATTTGGAATGTTAAACATGTTCTCTGGAAGAGCATTAGAGAATGCCTCTATTTTTGCCCTTGGGATCATGCCTTACATTAGCTCCTCTATTATTTTTCAGCTATTAACAGTCGTTTGGCCTTATCTAAATGCTATTTCAAAAGAGGGCGAAGCAGGACGAAGAAAAATTAATCAATACACAAGGTATGCAACCGTTGTTTTAGCCATGTTCCAAGGTTTTGGAATAGCCTCGGCTTTAATGAGTGCCGAGAATGCCAACTTTGTTCTTTTTCCAGGTGTAAAGTTCAAGCTTCTTAGTGTGGTGACTCTGGCTGCGGGAACCTCTTTCATTATGTGGTTAGGAGAACAAATTACTGATCGAGGGATCGGTAATGGAATCTCTTTAATCATTTTCTCAGGCATCGCTGCTGGAATTCCTGTTTCTGCTAGACAAACTCTTCAGATGGTAAGAGATGGACAATTAGCTCCAATAGCGTTGGTACTTATTTTGGGACTAATGATTGTGGTAATTGGCGTGATTATTTTCTTGGAACAGGGACAGCGAAGAATTCCAATTCAGTACGCAAAAAGGCAAGTGGGTCGTCGTTTATATGGAGGTCAATCCACTCACCTTCCGTTAAAAATAAACACCAGTGGAGTTATTCCTCCTATTTTTGCCTCCTCATTATTAATGGCACCTTTAACTATCATTACTTTTTTACCTCCAAATCCAATTTCAGATGCCATCAGAGATGTAATCAACAGGGGAAGTCTTGTTTACTACACCGCATATTGCTCATTAATTATTTTCTTCTGTTTTTTCTATACGGCGGTTGTTTTTAATCCTGAAGATGTTGCAGAAAATCTGAAGAAAAATGGTGGTTACGTTCCCGGTATTCGACCAGGAAAAAATACTAGTGAATACATTGATAGAGTTTTATCGAGGATTACTTTTGGTGGTGCGCTATATCTAGCCTTAGTGTGTTTACTCCCTGACTTTCTTATCAATAAATTTAAGGTTTCCTTCTTTTTTGGAGGAACTACGCTTCTAATTCTAGTTGGAGTGGCCTTAGACACCGTATCTCAAATTCAAACATTCTTACTAACTCGAGATTACGAAGGGTTTATGAAAAATGCTAACCTTCGGGGACGTCGGGGTTAGTTAGTGAATATCACCGTTTTTTTAGGTGCTCCTGGATCTGGAAAAGGAACTCAAGCTAAACAATTGTCTGAAAATTTTGGTTTCGTTCATTTTTCTACTGGCGACATGTTAAGAACCTCTATTAAGGAAATGAAACCGGTGGGCCTAAAGGCTAAAAGTTTCATGGACCAAGGAAATCTCGTTCCTGATGCGGTAATGATTGAACTTATAGAAGAGGCTTTAGATCCACTATCTGACAATGCTGATGTTTTGCTAGATGGATTTCCAAGAACGGTTCCTCAAGCTGAGGCCCTTGATAGCAAAATAAAAACTACCGTTGCAAAAGCTATTAACTTTAATATTCCAGATTCAATTTTAATTACTCGTCTGACAGGAAGACGAATTTGTCCCAACTGTGGAGAGTCGTTTCATTTGGTTTTTATTCCACCGTTAAAATTAAATACCTGCAACAAATGTAGTTCCAGCTTAATACAACGAGCTGACGATAGCGAAGCTGTAGTATTACGACGATTAGAGGTTTTTAAATCTCAAAATCAGGGATTATTAGACTATTTTGGAAATCGAAAAAATATTATTACCATAGAAGCAGATAGAGCAGTTGCTTCCGTTCAAAAGGAGCTTCTCTCAATTCTAAAAAACTAAATGATTCATATTAAATCAAATAGAGAGCTAGACTTAATGCGACAGTCCGGAAAGATGGTCGCTAGAGTTTTAATGGAGCTGACTAAGCTTGCAGTTCCAGGAATGAAACTCATTGAGTTGGATCAAGCTGCCGAAGAACTTACCTTAAGCTTTGGAGCTAAACCTTCATTCAAAGGTTATATTGGGTACAAACACTCTCTATGTACCTCAGTAAATGAACAGGTTGTTCACGGGATTCCGACAGACCGAGTTCTTAAAGATGGGGATATTATAGGCTTAGATTTTGGTCTTTCTTACCAAGGTTTTCATGGTGATAGTGCAGTAACCATTGCAGTGGGGGCCGTTTCAGATTCAGCTAAAGAATTAATGTTGATCACAAAGCAGTCACTCTATGCTGGCATCGATGCAGCAAGATCTGGAAATACAATCAAAGATGTAGCCTCTGCAATAGAAAATGTAGTGAAACCGCACGGCTTTGGAATAGTAAAAGAGTTTGTAGGGCATGGTATTGGACAAAAACTACATGAAGACCCTCAAATTCCAAATTATGCTGCAGGGGCCTCTACCTTAAAATTGAAACCAGGGATGACCATTGCTATTGAGCCTATGGTTAATCGTGGAACGCATAAAGTTAAAGTTCTTGGGGATAAGTGGACAGCTGTGACTAATGACGGCCATCTATCTGCTCACTATGAACATTCCATTGCTATTACCGATGGCGATCCTGAAATTTTGACAGCCTGGGAAAATATTACAAGTAACTCCGATATCCAGGAGCTACTAAAACAATTAAAAGAGAAAGGGACATATGGCCAAAGAGGACCTAATCCAGCTTGAAGGAATGGTAATTGAGCCGTTGCCAAATGCCATGTTTCGAGTCGAGCTTCCTAATGGGAAGGTTATTTTGGCTCATATTTCCGGTAAAATGCGAATGAATTACATTCGAATACTTCCGGGAGACAAAGTAACTGTTGAAGTTTCACCTTACGACTTAACAAGAGGAAGAATTACATACAGGGCTAAATAGCCTGAAATATGAATGTATTTAGTTTTAAGTATTTAAATTAATCTATTAAAAAAGCCGGTTGCAAACTCTTTTTAAAACAGTTAAGCAATCGAATTGACAAAGTAATAAGACTTGTCCTAAATAGGTTTTTTACTAAAAGGGTATAAAAGTGAAAGTTAGAGCATCAGTAAAGAAAATCTGTAATAAATGTCGGATTTTTAGACGTTGTGGCGTAGTTCGTGTGGATTGCATAGATCCACGTCATAAGCAGAGACAGGGGTAATTTGTGGCGCGCATTGCTGGAGTGGATTTACCACGAAATAAACGAGTAGAAATCGGTTTAACTTATATCTTCGGAATTGGTCGCAGTCTTTCTGCAAAAATTCTGAAGCAGGTTAACATTGATCCTAATAAAAAAACTGATCAGTTGGGTGATGACGAAGTAGGTTTAATCCGCGATCATATTGAAAAGAATGTTCCAGTAGAAGGTGATCTTCGTAGAACTATTGGAATGAATATTAAACGTTTGATGGATTTACAAACCTATCGCGGATTACGACATCGTAAAAGTTTACCAGTTCGAGGACAACGAACTCATACTAATGCTCGCACAAGAAAAGGTCCTCGTAAGACGGTAGCGGTTCGTAAACAATTAAAAGTAAGCAAGTAAAGTTTTAGGAGTTATATAGTGAGTATTAAAGCACCTGCTGTGGAAAGTGAAGTAAAAGACACCACAGAAGTAAAAGAACCAAAACGTAAAAAATCTTCGAAAAAAGATGTTCCAGTTGGATTAGCTTTTATTCAAAGCTCCTTCAACAACACGATTATCACAATTACAGATCCTGCTGGGAATGTAATTTGTTGGTCTTCGTCAGGAAGAAAAGGCTTTAAAGGTGCTAGAAAAAGCACCCCTTTTGCTGCACAGATTGCAGCGGAAGATGCAGCAAGAATTGCTGCTGATCAGGGAATGCGCTCACTTTCAGTATTCGTAAACGGCCCAGGCGGTGGAAGAGAGTCTGCATTGCGTGGTCTTCAAGTAAGTGGAATTAAAGTTACTTTCATTAGAGATGTGACCCCCATTCCGCATAATGGATGTCGTCCCTCTAAACGTAGACGGATTTAGGAGTTAATTGTGGCTAGAAGTACTTGTTCAGTTTGTAAGTTTTGTCGTAGAGAAAACATGAAGCTCTTTTTAAAGGGCGATCGTTGTTATGGAGATAAATGCGCATTTGAACGTCGCGCTTATCCACCAGGTCAACATGGTCAAAGACGTACCAAACTATCTGATTTTGGTCTCCAATTGAGGGAGAAACAGAAGGTAAAAAGAATCTACGGTATTTTGGAGCGTCAATTCCGAAAATACTTTGATTCAGCAGACCGTCAAAAAGGTATTACAGGTCTTAATCTTTTACGAAGACTTGAAATTCGTTTAGACAGTGTTGTTTACAGAATGGGATTTGGAGACAGTCGTAAAGAAGCAAGACAACTAGTTCTTCACTCTCATTTCTTTGTGAATGGAAAACCGGTCAACATTCCTAATACTATTTTAAAAGCAAATGATGAGGTTAGTGTCAGACCTAAAAGTCAAAAGCTTGTTACCATTCTTCGATCTATCGAAAACTCAAAAAAGAGAGAGATTTCAGATTGGCTAGAAGTTAATGCAGCTGAGTTTAAGGGTCGGATTAAGTTCTTACCAGAACGAAATCATGTAACTCTACCTATTGAAGAAAACTTGGTCGTCGAGCTCTACTCGAGATAAGGAATAAAATACTCATGGATCTAAATATTTCTCATAAAAACTGGCGCAGTTTAATAAAACCCAAAGGATTAGAAGTTGAGAGAGATTCTCTCACCGATACCTATGGAAAATTTACCGCTAAACCTTTAGAAAGAGGGTTCGGGATCACCATAGGAAATGGTTTACGACGAATTTTACTATCCTCTCTTCAAGGAGCTGCTATTACTGCAGTTAGAATTGATGGCTCTCTTCATGAGTTTTCAGCTCTTTCGGATGTATTAGAAGACGTAGCAGATATCATTTTGAATCTTAAAGAGGTACGTTTTAAACTTTATGTAGATGGAACTAAGAC
>JABMMY010000263.1 GCA_013205415.1 Deltaproteobacteria bacterium | reverse complement strand
TCCCCGAATAGTAGGCTTGAATTAAAGTTTCTACCGTGTAGGAGTGGGTATCTTTTAAATTAATTTCTTTAGCAAAACTAACTGCCATGGCTCTAAATCCACTAGTAGGATCAGGAGCATGATTTCCAACAAGTAAACTCACAACCCAATCGGCCAAGCGATGTAACACCTTTTTCCAATAGGGTAAAAAAACTAATTTCGATGCTCTACGATCTCCAATCACTAAGTCGGCATCTTTTAATAAAATAGGCTGAAGCAATTTTTCGATTTCAGATCCCACATATTGATTATCGGCATCTGTATTTACAATAATAGTTGCCCCTAGGGAAATAGCTTGATTAATTCCCGCCTGAAAAGCGGCTGCAAGACCCCGATGTTCCGAGAACTGCACCAGATGATCAATGCCAGCTTCCCGGGCCTTAGCCACCGTTTGATCGGCGCTTCCATCATCAATAATTAAAACCTCAATGGCATCCACACCGGGAATAAAACGGGGCAATGAGTGAATGGTATCTGCAATGTTTAACTCTTCATTCCAGCATGGAATTTGAATAATAAGTTTTCGCACCAATAATTCCCCTTTGCGTCGCAATAGTAATCTCGAAGTTTCATTAAAGTACAGGTTAAAAACTAAAAGAATAAATAGCCTCTCCTCCTATTATCTTTTCATTTCAACTTTTCATTTCAACTGCGCTGGCCGCGCCCCAGCAATAGATAATTTTCGTGGCATACACGATAGGAAGGCATTCCCAATACAACCTCCCCTTAGAAAAGGTATAAATTTTAAAGGTAATCCAGGCAGCAATCAAAGGAGCTAATATTTTTAATAAAATAGAATGGCTTGCCCATGAAGGGGTTCCAAATTCAATCGGATAACGAAGCCGCACTCGAATATTATAATAGCCCGATCGATACCAATGGTTAAAAACAGCTCTCCAGTTATCTCTTGAGGTGCAGTGAGTTACAACTATAGAGGAGATAAAATGAAGGGTATAACCCGCTTGACGCATTCGTATGGTCCAGTCGCTATCCTCTCCACAAAAAAAGGTTTCATCCATGCCCCCGATCATTTCAAATACCGATCTCTGTAAACTTAGATTTAAAGTAGGCAGTAAAAACCGAGTTCCAGAGGGGTGGCCTACCGAAAAATGATGAAACATAGATAGGTTATCTGCACGGCTCCAATAATTAGATTGATGAATTTCGACGGCACCCCCAACCACTAAATATCCCTCTTGTTGATACTTGCGATGTGTTTCCACCCAAACTGGACTTGGTATGCAATCTGAATCTGTAAATAAAAAAACATCCCTTTGGGCCTCTCTCATTCCGAGATTACGAGCCGCAGCGGGACCGACTGGGATGAGAGTGGAAATAAAGCGAACCTGCAAAAATCTCTAAGTCACACCAGCTTCATCTAGTCCTACAACTAAGATCTCATCATCGGGTAATATTTGTGTCACTAAGCTTTGAAGCGTTCGTTCTAATAGGGGACTATTCAAAGTAGGAATAATAATTGAAATTGCCATCATAGGATCTCTAAATTCGACGTATCAAAAACCTTCAGCCCTTGTCTTTTTTCGATAGCATAGGATAAGCTCCGAGAGTCGGCAACCCCTATGGAATTAAGAAAAAAAAATATTCAAATTGCCTTAGTAGGGCCCTCTTGGCCCTTTCGAGGAGGCATTGCTAAATACACAACAGAGCTTGCCCATCAACTATCAAAAAAAGGACACCTCGCTTCATTCATCACTCCTAAAAAACAGTATCCTCAAATTTTATTTCCAGGAAAAACACAGAAAGATGAGCATTCCTGCAACAGGGTCTCTTCATCAAAATCTATTTATTCCTATTATGAGCCATGGACTTGGCGAGCGGTGCTTAAAGAATTAGAGGCTAGTAAAGCCGACTGCATTGTAGTTCCGCACTGGAGTTTAGTTTCAGCTCCATTTCTTAGTTATCTAACCCGTCGTTCTTCAAAGCCGGTCATTGCCATTGTTCATAACTTCACCGACCACAGTCTAAGGTTTCGAAGTCGAAGAATAGGTGAGTGGGTTCTAAAAAAAGGGGCGGGTTATCTCCACCATAATCCTGAGTTTTCAAAATTAGATTTTTTCAAAACAAGATCTGAAAGGGTGGAATGCCAGCTACTCCCAATAATTAAAAATAAACAAATAAAAAATACCTCCCCTAAAATTGGAGGTCCAAAAAAGAAGATCCAAATTCCTGATGAATTAATTACCTTTCTATTTTTCGGTTTGATTCGTCCTTACAAAGGACTAAATATTCTTTTAGATGCTATTGAGTCTCTTCCCCCTCAGGCTCCCATAGCCCTGCTAATCGCAGGTGAACCTTGGGAGAAAAATAAAGAATTAGAAATAAGATTGCAAAACATGTCTAAAAACCGATGGATTCAATGGGAACTCAAATGGATTTCTGAAGAGGAAACTCCAATATGGTTTTCTGCAGCAGACGTCGTAGTTCTGCCCTATTTGGAGGCCACCGGTTCTGCGGTAGCAGCTCAGGCTCTTTCCTTTGGAAAACCCATTTTGGCGACTCGTACTGGAAGTTTACCCTATATCATCAAGCATGGCGAAAATGGTCTTATCTGTGAATCCAATAACACATCTGCTTTAGCGAATGGCCTAACTAGGTTTTTAAATCAAAAATTAAGAGACAAATTAACTCGTGGCGCCAAAACCTCAGGACTGAAAGATTGGAGTTCTTATGTTGAAGGTCTAGTTCGAATAGCTGAAAAGTCACTCACACCCATGAACTAAGAAAAAATAATTTGACCTCGCCTTCAATCTTAGTAAAATCGGTACACACTCAATACATCGCAAAAAAAATGCTAGCTTTAATTACAAGTTACTTTAATCCTGCCAATTGCCAAAAACTTAAAGACAACTACGTTCAATTTCGTAAACATTTAAACCATCCCATTGTGACGGTTGAACTTGCCTTTAATGACCAACCTTTTTTTATTAACGATGCTATTCATATTCGAGGTACCGATAAGAATCTTTTGTGGCAAAAAGAGAGATTACTCAATATCGCTTTAGAGTCATTGCCAAATAACGTTGATAAAGTAGCTTGGCTCGATGCCGATATTATTTTTGAAAATAGCAACTGGTTTCAGGAGACGGAAAAAAAATTAGACACCTTCAAAGTAGTTCAGCCCTTTGAGTATGTCTCTGAAGATGGTCACTATTCAGATCCCGCCTACGAAAACACACCTAGTTTTGGAAAGTTTATAGCAGAAAATCCGGACCATAGCCAATGGCTAGAGGCCAGTCCTTGGCCAAGTGTCGGTTTGATTTGGTCTGCTAGACGAGATGTTTTATCCAATGGGTTCTATGATAAAGATGTGGTGGGCTCTAGTGACACCTATCAATTACTGAGTTGGTTGGGTCTTTGGAATCAACAAATGGTCCAATTATTACCCCCTCATAATAGAAAAGAATATTTACTTTGGGCCTGGCAATCCTATGAAGCGGTTAAAGGTGATATCGGCTCTGTTTCTGGAAATATCACACACCTTTATCACGGCAAGAAATTCTCAAGGCAATATTTTGATAGGATTAGAATTCTGGTTGAAAATGAATTTTGCGCATCAAAAGATATTACTCTCGATAGCCAGAGGCTATACCAATGGAATAGTAATAAACCTCTTTTTCATCAATCGGTAAAACAATACTTTGTGAGCAGGTCCCAAAATGACTAACCGAGAGCTTTGGGAACAAATAATGGAACAGACAGAAAAAGAGATTAGTACTAATTGCTATACGATCTCTTTCGGACTTTTTGACAAAATGAATTTTCCACGCCCGGCAGATCAGAAACAGACCTTCACTAGCAAATTAGGAAGACTATTACAGTTAATTAGTCGCTTTCGGAAAATGAAAATGTACCCGAAGGGTATCCAAAATTTTTTCGGAAAGCGGCGTATCCTGAGCGCAGCGAAGGATCTCGGCGAGATTAGCATCGGTCATAATTCATCCTCGTAGTCCGACAGCCACTAATCCTGACGCAAAAGAATTTCGATGACACTCATGCACCGAGCCCACTCGGCGTTTAAATCAATAAAGTAACAATTAAAATGTAAAATAGTGCCTCAGTTCAAGGGGGCGGCGCTCCCCTGCGTTTCTCGACTAAGCCTTAATTGAAGATTAGGCATGTATTTAACGTAAATCTAAATGATTAGATCATTATTCAAACTTGAAAGGACAGCTTATATGCTGTATATATAAAGGTGCCAGTATCGGGAAAGAAAATCGTAAAAACACTAATGAAGCAGGGCTGGATGATTAAAGGTCAAAGAGGCTCACACGTGAAAATGCTCAAGGGAAATCTGATTACCGAGATTCCTATTCACGGTAACAAAGATTTAGGGCGTGGACTAATTAGAGCAATCGAAAAGCAAACGGGAGTAAAACTATTGTGATTAAATATCAGGCGAGAGTTTACAAGGATGGAAGGCGTTATTCGGTGGAATTCCCTGAGTTTCCCGGCTGCTTCAGCGATGGAGCTACGAAAGAGAAAGCGTTGGCAAACGCCAAGGAGGCTTTAGGCCTGCGCCTAGAGGAGGCTCGGGACCCCAAATGGCGGCTGCCGGAAGCCAATCGCCACCAGGGAAAAGAGTATTATTGGATCACTCCCACAGAAGACGTAGCGATCCCGTTGATGATTCGCGATGCACGCCTAAAGCACGGCTATACACAGAGAGAGTTGGCCAAGCTCTTGAAAATGAGCATTCAGCAATTACAGAAGCTAGAAACCCCTGGTAAATCGAACCCAACGGTAAGAACTCTGGCCATGATTTCTAGAGCGCTGCAGGAGGAAATCTTGATTGTATTGGCGGCCTAACAACGAATTAGAATTTCAAAGTGGCATTTTTGTGATTTGTGCTCTTTTAATTCCAAGCTGCTTGGCAATAGACTCATTAGACAGGCCAACACCACTTTTCATTATTCGGAATTCAGCCCCGCGAACGGGTATCTTATGCTCGATCAAGGCCATGACCACTAATTTCTCTAACTCCCGCGGCTCCACATCAATAACATCCCCAAATTCAGTCTATAATCGCTTAGGTTACACAGAATATTTGTACTCAACGCTACAGCAAAAGCGTTAAAAAAAATTAGATTGTCCATGAAAAGCTCAAAAGCTTCGCTCTACTTTAACGACTATTATCATATCAGGCTTCCTATCCGCCTTAGCTAAGTTATCGGGTAAATCTTTAAGCTTGTCATGCCAGTGGCCAATATAACGAACCTCTTTAAATGATGAATTGAAATACTGCCTTAGAGCGACTGTAAACGAATCACCAACAACCCAAACGTACTTATTTGAGAGCGGATTATTGTTAATGACGACGCTAGCAGAACCAAATACTGTTTTTTGTTCATCAGCAATGTCACTTTCAATCCAAGTCGGTTTATTTTTCCAAATAACATCCCAATTATCCTCTGCGTGTAGTGGGAAATCTTTTAATTTAGATATATGGAGAAGGCCACCGCTATAAACAGCACCTTGTTTAAATTCAACTTGTGGAACAGGTAATCCAAGAAGATTAGCAAAACCTGAATAGGCTAAGAAAGCACCTTTGTTATTCCAATGCGCGTCAGTCATCCAATAAATATATCCCTCAGATTTTTTTAAATTAAGAAAATCATCTGTCGGATTGTAAACAGTAAGATTGGGCACATTTTTAATCTTATCCAAAAAGAAACTACTGTATTTTTTGGCAGATGGACTAAGTTCTTTAGGGAGATATTCCGAATAGATACTTGATTTATTAGGCCCAACAAGCAAAACAACTTTCACATTAGATTTGGCACCTACTTCAGAAATTTTTGAAAAAATTTTCTTGGTAGCTTCAGTTTCGCTATCACTTGGAACAATAGCAAGTTTAAGTTTGGCAACTGTATTATCATATGAATTACCCGTAAATAACCAATCCTCCCTTCCTCTATACCAATTTAATGAAGAGCCAAATGCGTGCACAAAACCTTTCCTCTTAATGGCTAATTTTTCATATCCGTGTGATTGAGAAAAATCTAATTTACTGACAACTAACCCAGAAATCCCGATTACAAAAACAATACCGCAAAGCATAGCGAGCTTTGAAACAGTTTTTTTATTGCTAAGACGAATCGGTTTTTCAATGAATCTTGCCGTGAGCCAAGCAAGAAAAACAGAAAGGAAAACTGACGATATACGTATGTTACGTATTGGCACTTCACCCTCAACTATCCTAGCAAAAGAAAGCAAAGGCCAATGCCATAAGTACAGTGGGAAGCTGATTAAGCTAGCTGATTTCACCTGAATTGACCCCCCTGATTTCACGATATCTGACCCCCCTAATTTCACCGGTCTGACCCCCTTGATTTCACGGGAAACTGACCCCTTTAGAAAAGGGAAATCGGGACGTAAGGCTGAGGTATCTTCTTTTTTAAAAAAAAGGAGATTTCGATGGCACGACGAAAAGGATTACGGATGAAACTTGAGATTGAAAGACTGCGTGGACTAGGTCACGGGAAAAAAACTATTTCGCGGATATTAAAGATATCGCGAAATACAGTACGGCGTTATTGGGATGAGGAGGTTAAGAAACAAGAAAATGCATCAGTACTTTATGTAGCACCATGGGCTGATGCTTTGGATTGGAAAATAATCGAAGAGGCGGTTTCACGCGGGCAAACACTATTGGATTATTGGGAATCTTATCAAAGCGAGCTGCAGGATGAACACGTTTTTAAAGCAATTGCGTATGTAACATTCTGGCGCGAGTACCGAAGGCGATACCCACGAGTCGATTTGGTAATGCATAAAAATTACCAGCCTGGTTTAAGAGCAGAAGCTGACTATAAAGGACGAGAACCTGATTTTGGATTTATCGATAAAAAAACTGGGGAATGGATACAGCTTGAACTTTTTGGTGCAGCACTTTGTTTTAGCCAACTTTTTTATTGTGAGGCAACATACACACAAAAGCAGGTTGATTGGTTGATAGCAACTCAAGGAGCCTTTCGCTATTTTGGTGGGGTCACAGAGACTGTAGGAATAGATAACGCTACTGTTTCTATTAAAAGAGCTGATTTTTATGATCCGGATGTAAATTTTGAGTATTGGAAATTTTCAAAGTATTTTGATTTTGCACCAGTTCCAACCGAACCTGGAAAACCGACTCACAAGGCGGTTATTGAAAATCTTCTTGGTGTATTTTGGCGTTGGATGAGAGCTCGTTTTAAGATTCGAACTTTTTTCTCAAAAGCCGAGGTGAACCACTTTCTTTTTGCAATGTGTAATGAGTTTAATAATCGAGTGCAAAAGAAGTATGGCTCTTCAAGAAGAGAGCGGTTTGAAAATGCTGAAAAAGGGAGGTTAAAACCGATTCCCAAAGAGGTTTATGAAATAGCCGAGTGGCAGAAAGCGAAACTACATGTTGATTGTCATGTTCAAGTTAAATGGAATTTTTACTCATGCCCCTATCATCTTAGAGGGAAAGAACTCGATGTAAGAGTATCGCCTTCTTTTATAGAGGTTTTTAATAATCTTGAAAGGATATCACTTCATCGGAAATTTTCAGATGGCTCTAAGGGAAGATACCAAACAGATAGAAATCATTTACCGCCTGCTCATCAGGCGATGCTGGAATATACGCCACAAAATGTATTAGATGACGCAAAAAAGATTGGACCTGAAACTTTTTTTGTCGTTGAAAGACTTATTACAAAAAGCCGTCATCCTCTAGTTTTTCTAAGGCGTTGTCAGGGAATTGTAAGGCTTAAATCAAAACTAGGAGCAGAGAATGTAGAACGTGCATCAAAAGTAATTAACGGGCTGGAAATTAAATTTCCACGGTTTAATGAATTACAAAGCATCGCAAAGGCGCCAGTGCAACCTTTAGCAAAAAAAGTTATTCGAAAAGAAAATCCATATCTTCGGGGCCAGGGAAGCTGGTCCATTAACCCAAAAGAGGAGAATAATGACAACACTCAACACTAACGAAAATTACCTAATGGAGTTAAAGCTTCACGGGATAAGAAATAATTTAAGCTACAGACTTAAAGATGGCTTGGATGAAAAGCTTGGCTATGAAGAGTTTCTTGGCCTCTGTTTATTTGATGAAATCGAACACCGCAGGAACGTTAAAATTCAGAGACTCATTTACGCTGCTACGTTTCGTTCTTCAGCAACACCGGAGGGAATCGACTTTGCAGCATCTCGTAGTATCGATAAGAAACAAATAGCTGAACTTTCAACATCAAGATTCATCAGGGATGGGCACAATCTTTTAATCATTGGGCCTACTGGCGTTGGTAAATCCTATCTTGCTACTGCCATCGCAATGGCTGCGTGTCGTAACCGTCACTCAACTCTTTTTTTTCGTATGAATACACTCATCGAAAAACTTTCACTCGTAAGAGCATCTGGAAATTATCTCAACTTTCTGAAACGTCTCTCAACCGTAGACTTGATTGTGCTGGATGATTTTGGTCTTAAACCACTACTTCCACAACACTACCAAGACCTCTACGATATTCTGGATGAACGGATTGAAACAAAATCCACAATTGTGACAACACAATTACCAGAAGAAAATTGGGGTGAGGTCATTGAGGATCCAGTTACCTGCGAAGCTATCACCAGACGCATAGTTGAAAAAGCAATTCGAATAGAAATAAAAGGGAAATCTTATGTGAAAATGGGAAAAGGATTGACCAAAACTGACCCCTCGTGAAATAGAAGATCATCGTCCCTTAGGTCCGCTGAAGCAGGGGGGTCAAACCCGTGAAATTGAGGGGGTCAGATCGGTGAAATCCGCTAT
>JABMMY010000262.1 GCA_013205415.1 Deltaproteobacteria bacterium | reverse complement strand
TCACCAATTCCCGCTCTGTATGAATGGCGGATTCCACCGTACTCGCCTTGGGTAGCGAGGTCGATCTGACTTTCATAGCGGAACCAAACACCGTCATTCAAATCGGATTCGGCCTGTCGTTTTACTCGCTCAAGAGTTTCTTCAGTATTGGCTTTTACAAGCAAGGCATCCAGATCCACGGTGTATCGTGGTGACTCATAGATTTTTAATCCGACAAATCCGCCCTTGAATACAAGATGGCTCGCAAGGTGTTTATCGGCAATCAAGCGGACTACTAATCGCTCAATCATAAAAACGGTTTCAATGTCTCGCGGCGCTACACCGATCTTTTTTCCGAGGTCGATAATTTTTTGTCTTACGGATGTGCCTTTTGCTTTTGTAGTCATTGTATTGCCCCGATGATGGCTTCAAAGTATTTGGTAAGATAGGAGTCAAGGCCGAGTTCCTTGGCCGTCATTCCAATTTTTTTGAGTGTTGTTTGTTTTTGTTGGATAGCCATTCGGCAAGCATGGATCGCTGTTCGTTCACCAATTTTGCTGGCAAGTTTAAAGCCCTCCATAATAGCCCGTTCAATAGAAGCAACTTTATAGCCGTTTCCCACCACGATGCCTTTATCAAGCGGGACTTGTGTTCTAATCAGGCGGTAAGAGCGGTCACTGGTAATTTTATGGGGAGGCACAAGCACCCATGTCTGTTTTGGAATCTGCTCGCAAAGGTTATAATAAAAAAGTGCGGACAGTCCGCCAATAACCACGTCGGGGCCAAGTTTTGCACAGGCAATTTGAAAATCATATTCGCGGTCAAGGGTCGCTTCGGGGTGAAGGAATATCCCCCGATCCACTCGCTTGATTTTTTCCTGCTTCACAAGTTTAGAGAGGCTTTGTTGGCTAATTCCCAATTCATTGGCCTGAGCAAGAGTAAAGATGCCTAGCTTTTTGAGTTTGGTTTCTTGGGTTTTATTCATGCTTATAGGATCGGGTGAAATTTAACATTTTTCAATAGAAATGTGAATTATCACAATAAATGTGGTGGGTGAAATCGTAAATGGAGGATCGGCGCGCTAGCGCCGGCCACTCCTGGATTAAAGGCACTTTCCTATCGCATGATTGAGTCAATAAAGTCTTCATCAATATTCCACTCTTTGGCAAGGCAACTCACTTTGTCTTAATATCGTGAATTACCCATTAGAAAATTTGTTTTCTCAGATAGAGAATTTGGAGTTCGACATAGTGATGAAATCATAAAACGCCTTTCCGAAGGAAACGAACTTGGATTTACATTTAGAAATTACCAGTGCATTACCCCGTTTCTTGTTGAAGGCAATGACAGTGGAAAATTAATACCGGGTCATTTCATTATAAAAGTAGCTAGTTATATTCCCGAAAAGAACAGCGAAAGTAGTACGGATCTTTTTATACGCCTTTATCTTCCCACTAATCCAAATGTGTTGTTTTTTGAAAAGGCCAAGGAAATGGCTCTTGAAGCTGTTAGACAGAAAAAGGAAAGTTTAGAAGCAGATCTTCAGTCGAGTTCCTATAAGTTCAAAATAGATCCGACTTGGATGGGGATTACGCAATGTCATCGAAAGGCTAGAAATAATTTAAAAGAGATCCTTATTTTCGCTGCTGTTGATGAGACTGTCCCCAGTGTGAAATAAAACTAATCGCTTCAAATTAAAAGGTTGCAATTCCTTAGGGTGGAGGCTTCTTGAGGTAGATTCTTTCCCGATAACACACGAGACTAAAGGGGGCGGACCCCACGTTTTGAAAGAGAGCCCCCTTAGTGTTTTTTACTACTGACGGTGCGACCAGGATGGTATTCAGGAAGGATCACGGGAATAAAATTGGCAGGGATCGAGCTTTGAGTTCTTAGTGCCTTATAATAGAGAACATTTCTAAGAACTAACTTCACATAATTTCGTGTTTCAGAAACGGGAATAAATTCGACAAAAATATCTAGGGGTTGATCCCCAAACTTCTGCCACCAACGACTCGTTCTCTTTAATCCTGCATTATAGGAGGCCGCAATGAGCGCATAATGGGGGGCTAGTAGCTGCAGCTGATGCAGATGGTAGGTAGAGAGTTTTAAATTTTCTTCCGCTTGAAATAAAACCTTATCTGTAGAATAGGGGTGATACCTCCAACTCTGACTTAAACTGCGGGCCAAAGAGGGCATCATCTGCATCAGGCCTCTCGCATCGGTCGCGCTCACCGCGCCTGGATTAAAGGCACTTTCCTGTCGCATGATTGAGTAGATAAAGTCTTCATCAATATTCCACTCCTTGGCAAGCCAACTCACTTTGTCTTGATACGGTCTAGGAAACATTTCTAAAAACTGACTATGAATGACCGGCGTCCATTGTGAATCTGGATTTTTTTTCCCACCGATAAGAAGAGAAAATGTTTTCATCGATTCCAGATGATTTCCCGTGGCCCTATATAAACGGGCAATATAAAGTAAGGGAAGTAGATTCTTCTCTGGATTATCCTTAAGGTCTAGAACCGATTTGGCCAAATAAAGATTGGCATCTTTATTAAGACCCGCACTTAATCTAGCCTCTGCCTTTAATAGATATTGATTTAAAGATGAAGGAACTGAAAATTCATCATTCAGATATCTACCTACCTCTTTAACGTCAAAGGCGGGAATATCAAACCCCTCACCCTTTTCACTCTGGGCCAGATAAAGATAGTACCCGGGTAAGGGCAATGCCTTTAATTCTTGAAGTTTTGTATTCGACAAAATGGGATCGGTGAGCTTTGCAAAACGATACAACCAATAGGTTTTTCTTGTCCTACTAGATAAAGAGTCGTCCTTATCACACTGCGAATTTAGTATTTCAAAGGCCTTGGCAGATTCTTTTTTTGAAAATTGGGTTAGGGCTAAAAGAAGAGCTGCATTAGCCGTTTCAGGAGAACAGCTATCAAAATCTTTTATCTTTTGATAGGCGGCTGTAATCGAGTTTACCTCCCCTACATCATGAGTGATTTTAAAATAAAGATTAAGCACCTTCAGCCAATCGGCATGTGCGCTATTTTTTTCAATCTCCGTATTGGCGACAAGCTCTCTAACTTTGTTTAGGGCTCGCTCGTTTTCATCTTTATTCCAAAGCTGATAAATTTGAGAGTAGCTTTTTTTTAAATTGGGACTCACAAAGTTATTTTTTATTTCCTCTGGAGACTCTGTTTTCTCAAGAAACAGTTCCGTTTTTATAGTTTCATTTTCATTAATTAAGGGCTCTATTTCGGAACGAATCCTTTCCGTCTTTTCTAAAAGAGTCTGAAATCTCTCAGAACCAAATTTGAGATGTTTAGCCTCAAGTAAATAAAGTTCCATTAATCTTTTTTTATCAAAAGGTGTCGGGCTCTCTTTTATTTCAAGTAGGCGACATTCTTGTAAAGTATTTGAGGAAAAAATATCCTCCGGATATTTTTGGAACGTTGCGGGAAATCGAATGGGTTGATGTTTAGTGGCGCACTGGCATAATAGGAGAATACTTAAAGAGGTAAATGCAAACAGCCGAAGAGTCATGATTATATTCTAGCTGAAACCTGTAGAATTGTTAGTTGGCTGTTGTCGGAAACCGAGAATGATAGCAAAGCCCGACCCGAACCCACTCGAAATTGATTAGCTAGTCTTTAATAAAATTAAATAGGAGACTCATGATGAGACACTTTTTTATAACGCAAAGCCTCACTGCCTTTTTTATGCTCTTTGCATGCGGATGCACCTCGTCAACAGAATCTCCTGCTGTCAAAGATCTTGAAAAAAGACTGTCACAGGCACAGGAGGTGATGTCTAAAATTGAAGAGACCATTAAAAAGGTCCCTGAGCAGAACCAGGGTTTATTAATAGAACTTTCAAAGGAGAAGCAACTAGCTCGCTCTCGATTAGAAAGATTAAAAGAAAATCTATTAGTTCTGTCTCCCAAGAGATTACTCGAAGGAGAGTCTGCCCCTCCCCAAGGGCATTAGGGGCTCTACCTCATTACCGTAAAAAATGGCGGAGGAAGAGAGACTCGAACTCTCAAGACCTTGCGGTCGCCGCATTTCGAGTGCGGTGGCATACCAATTTGCCGATCCCTCCAAAACTTATTGTGGCTCTCAAACTATTGGGTTGTAAAGCTTTCCCTAACTCCCATTCCCAAAACTGTCTATCTCATGATTTAGGGTGAATTCACATCTCTCTTATAGGCCTCACCCACCACATCCTTCACATATCTTGGCACAAGATACCCCGGAAGCTCCCTTCTCATAGCCTCCCAAATTCCTATTCCCTCCTCTACAGAGAGATAAAACTGAGAGGTGCCTTGAGCCGGGTCGGGATGATGTAAATAATAGGGTAACACCCCCATTTCAAAAAGCTGTTCCGAAAGAGCTCCCAATATCTGGGCATTGTCATTCACCGACCTCAAAAGTACCGACTGATTTAAAACTATAAACCTATCTCCCAACTCCAAAACCGCTCTAGTGGATTCGGGTGTTATTTCCCTAGGGTGATTGAAGTGGGTAATCACCACCGGACGAAATCGACTGCTAGCTAAGGCCTGAACGAAAGAGGCCGTGATTCTAGATGGCAGGGTGACCGGAACGCGAGTATGAAATCTCACCCTCTTCAAATGTGAAATTTTTGCGAGCTGACTCAAGACCTGCTGCAAAGCCCCTTCGCCTACCATAAAGGGGTCGCCCCCGGAAAAAATAACCTCTTCAATCTCAATCGTTTTAGAAATATAGGCGATAGCCTCGGTGAACCCGCCTGAAAAAAGATCCTCTTTCAACTCATTCAAAAGAGATTTTCTAAAACAAAATCGACAATACATACTGCAATTGGGAGTGAGATGTAACAACACCCGCCCCTTATAACGATGGGTAATTCTTAAGGCGGGCCGATGTTTTAAATCTCCTAACGGATCGGGAGAATCGCTATCCGTTTTCAGCTCCTCTGAAAATTGAGGAATCGCCTGCAGGCGAATCGGACAGGCTGGATCCCTCTTATCAATTAAAGAGGCATAATATTTGGGAATTAAAAACCGATAGGTCTTAGCCACGCCCTGAACACGAAGAGCCTCCTCCTGTGACAAATAGCCATCGGCCACTAGATCCTCTAATCGTCGATAGGCACCCGCTAATTCCTGCTCCCAGCTCACTCTTTTCCCTCTTTAATAGGAAGGATCCTTTGACTACCGAACACATCCTCACTCTCAAAACTAATCCCCTGCCCCCGATACCAACCCTCAAAAAGATCCCGATAATTGGGCGATAGGAAAAAACCCGATTGCCCACCCGGCTGAGAAAATTTAGAATTTTTATAATCACTCAAATCGATTACCATTCTCATCGATGCCCCATTGGTGGGTTTGTTAACACGTATCACCAGCCCATCCCCCGACATCTCCCGTTCTGGAAAATTAATAAGGCTACCCAAAAAGGCTGGAAGCTGACTAGAAAAGGGATGTCTAATTTTCGAAATATTATTTTTTCCCCAGGTGATATCTTTTAATTCTATCGGCGAGCCCACTAAATTTTGGGCGGCCTGCACAGCTGAGGTTAAGATCAAAGCATCCCACGAGGTAAATTCAGGACTAAGAAGATGATGGGGCTGCAGGGAAAGTAGATTTTTCACCACACTATCCTTTGCCACTAGATTCATGACATCACTCTGGCGATAGCTGACCGTCTTTCTTACAAAAGGGGCTAGACAATTTTTTTGAACCTGCAGACGAAATTCCTTTAAAAAGGGATAGGCAGAGGATGCTACAGTTACCTTTCCGTCCCAAGTTAAAATATTTGTCTCTATCGCCTCCACCCATGAGGTTTTAGCTACTTCACGCAAATCGGCTCTTTTTATCGCCGATAAAAGCCGATCGCGATACCACATATGAACCGGCGAAAAAATATGGTTTTGCATCGCCTCCATGCTCTCTACAGAAAAGGCCTCTCCTTGAGAAAGTAGCTCGCGAATCTGAAACCCTCTGGCAGGGTTAGGCCAATCATGCCCCAATCGTTCTCTGTATAAAGGCTCAATCCATAGGTTTTGATTTCCACTGCCTATGAATCCCTCTATGGGATCAACCGCCCTAGGCATGTCATTCCAAGCCAGAGTCCCTTTCCAAGGAGAGTCTGTTTTTAAATGGGTACTAAACCTTCCGGAATCGGCGGCCCTCAAAGGAATTTTTCCTACGATCCCCCATCCAATATGGTTATCCTTGGTGGCCACCAAAATATTTTGAACCGGCCCACCCCATCGTGAAAGTCTTTCCCAACATTGTTCCAAATTTTCGGAGGTATTTAATTCGATCGGATTTAATTTAGAAAGAGGCAGAGGGTCCAGCGCCGTCCATTGGAGAATTCTTTTTTTAGTGGGAGCGCCGTTTATTTCCTCTTCCATGACCGGTCCCCAGGGGCTATCTAGAACGGTAATTTTTTTGGATTCCCCTTTTTTTACTTTGATAACCTCCTCTCTAGAGAGGAGTGAAAGGGTCTTTCCTTGAAACCGAAGGGTAGCATTATTAAAGTCCGGTTCTAGCTCGATGAAATCCTGTACGTCCGATCTAGAGTTGGTAAAGGACCAGGCGAGATATTCGTTTCTACCAATAACGACGCCAGGAATACCTGGCACCGTCACACCGCGAACATTTAAATCCTTAGCCCTGAGATCGACTCGATACCAAATATTAGGGACGGCTAAATTCAGATGGGGATCACCCGCTAGCAAAGGTTTTCCAGAGATCGTTTTCTTTCCAGCTACCACCCACGCATTACTTCCAAAAACATCGACTTCACTAGGTTTTACTATTGCATCTGGAGAAAAATTAGACTGCGCCCGAAGATCTATTTCATCTCGGCTAGGAACCTTAACCGAAAAGGGAAACCCCTTAGGTGCCTTCAATGGAGCATCTAAAAAGCCAAAATCCCAGGTTAAAAAATTAATGACCGAGGGAGGAAATTTTAATTTGAGTTCGTTATAGGCCAGCTCCTCTTCATTCTCAGGATCATTGAGAGCTTCAAACATACTCAATACTACAAGTAATCCATCCTCTACCCTCCACGGTTCTGGCCTGTAACCGAGCAGTTTTATCTCCCAAGGCAACATCTCATTTTGCAAATAACTATTTACCCCTTGGGTGTAGGACTCCCAAATATTTTTAGTGCTAGAGTCCATCATGGCAGCGCCCTTTTGCGCCACCTGGAAAAAACCTAATTTTCGATGCAAGATATCTATCTCAATGGCCTTGGCACCGAGAATTTCACTCAATCTTCCCGACATCTTTCTGCGAATGAGGTCCATTTGAAAAAACCGATCTCTGGCCGTCTGAAGCCCCTGGGCCATGATCACCTCGGCGCGATCTGCCCCCTCTATCGTCGATACGCCATAGGAGTCCTTTATTAGAGTCACCGGCGCATCAAATCCTGCTCGATTCAAGGTCTCTTTCGAATTGGGAAAAAACAGACTTAAAGAATAAACTCCGCTCCAAAACCCAAGAAAAATAAGCCCCGCTAGCAAAGAAAGGAGGATGGAGGAACGACGCATTATCGACTCAATTTCTCGAATTCACAAAACAAATAAACCTCATCAAATCTACTAGAGAATATCACTTCCAATTTCCAGTGTGATCCGAATTCAGGTCGATCGTTTGTTTTCGATTGGGGTTATTATTATGAACTGCAAATCGAAATCTTCCCGACTCTTTATTCAAGGAAAGATTACAAATCCAGGATACAAAACTCACTAACAACGAAGCTAAAATCGCCGAGCTAAAAGAGTCTACTGCAAATCCCATCACCACACCGCCTGCGATCTTAAAAAGAAACCCATTAATCACCAGAATAAAAAACCCCAGGGTGACTACCGTTAAGGGCAACGTAATCAGAATGAGTAGAGGACGAATTAAAATATTTAAAAGTGCCAATACGGCCGCTACGGCTAGCGCTGTCCCTATGCCATCTACATAGATCCCAGAGATCAAATGGGGTGTGGCTAAAATAGTTACCGCAGTCACCAACCATCTCACAAAAAACTTAGGCATTGCTTACACTCCTTCAATCATTTTTATAACACCGACCGTCGCAATTTTGACGAAAAATAATCTACCGTCATCACAAGCACTAAAATAACTAAAATGACCGTACATACCTTTTGGTACTGAAATAGTCTCATATATTGAGTGAGCAGAAATCCGATTCCGCCCGCTCCTACCAAGCCTAGCACCACCGCCACGCGTACATTTAATTCAAACCTAAAAAGAAAGTAACTGATAAAATGGGGTGCCACCTGGGGCCATACCGCCCAGCGAATCGTAGAAAGTTTTCCAGCCCCTGCACTCCTTAGCGCCTCTACCGGTCCAGGATCTATCGACTCAATACTATCGGCAAATAATTTTCCAAGCATTCCCACAGAGTGAACTGCTAAAGCCAATGTCCCCGGAAAGGGACCCAATCCCACCGCACTCACAAAAAAGAGGGCTAAAATAAGAGAGTCGATCGCACGATCGGCATTCAGAAAAAATATAGTCACCCTTCTCAGCCATACACTTTCACAGATATTACTTGCCGCAATAAAGCCGATCGGTAACGAAATGACAGCAGCAATGATCGTGCTTACCCACGCCAACTGAATGGTTAATAGGGTATCGGTTAATACTCTAGGTAAAATCTTAGTGTCGGGCGGCCACATGCGCGACAAAAAATCTTTCATATAGGGAAGTCCTTCGAATAGTTTAGTTGCGCTAAACTCTACCGCCACAGTCGCCCAATAGGTCATCACAATAGCTAGAATTAACGAGACGTAGGTAAAACACCTTCGAAGACTAAAATATTTTATTCTAATTGAATCTGAACTCTGGATCATAAATTCCTTAGTTAATTTAAAGCGTGGCCTTATCTACATGATAGATTTCCTCTAGGATCGCTTCGGTGAGTGCCTCTGGTTTGCCATCAAATACCAATTCACCTTTTCTGAAGGCAATAATCCGTTTGGCATATTTTCTTGCAAGCTCTAGCACATGAATATTGACTAAAATTGTAATATTTTTTTGTTGATTAACGGCCGCTAAAATATCAAGAACCACCTCCGATAGTTTCGGATCTAAGGAGGCCATTGGTTCATCGGCCAGTATGATTTTAGGTTCCTGTACTAGGGCTCTAGCGATAGCCACCCTTTGTTGCTGTCCGCCCGAAAGATGACGGGCCTTTTCATCATAACGGCCTCGAAGCCCTACCGAATCCAGCGTCTTTTTTGCAAGGGCCACATCTGCAGCATGATAGCAACCGGTCACACTTCGCCAGAGAGGCGAATAGGCGGTCCTTCCGACCAATACATTCTGTAAAGCTGAAAGACTTTTTACTAAATTAAACTGCTGAAAGATAAACCCAATCTGTTTTCGCAAAGAGATCAAAGATTTTCCGCTGAGTGTGGTCACATTTTGACCCAACACCTCTAAGGTTCCCGTTCCTGGAGAGTTGGTACCATTAATGGCTCTAAGGAAGGTGCTTTTCCCTGCGCCCGAAAGGCCGATCACCGCAATGAATTCACCCTGAGAGATTTCAATATTAACATTTTTCAAGGCAAAGGTTTTACCCTCATCAAAACTTTTACTTAAACTAGAGGCCTTAATTCCCACCACAAACTCCCGACTCTTATGAACCTAAATTTAGAAACTTTGCGGCATCACGAACCGAATTAAACTCTTCAGTTTTTGCCGGGATTAAAGAATCGACATGATAAAGATCCTTTAAGATCTGTTTTCCCTTTGGATCTTTTCCCATCTCCAACATTAGCTTTACCGTTTTATCAACGATCTCTGGATACTCAGCAGCAAACTTTTTTGAGGTGGCCATAGTATCACCCGTGAAGGGCTCCGACACATAGATCACTCTGATTTTCTTTACATCATCCCCCTTTAAAAACTGCGTCCAGGATCCGTCAATTCCCTCGGCGTCATTGGAAAAGGTAGCTCCGGCGTCTACCGTTCCATTTAAAACAGCTAGTACAAGAGCATCATGAGCCCCCGCAAAGATCTGTTTACCAAAAAATTTATCGGCATCGATCCCTTTTTTTTGTTTTAAGGAGGCCTTAGCAAAGATATGGCCGGAGGTGCTAGAGGGATCTACCCAGGCAATATTTTTCCCTTTCAGATCCTCAAGCTTCAGATAATTTTTATCACGCCGAGTGATAATAGCACTGTAGAGAACCGCTTTTCCTTTACGAACACATTTCAATAGTACCTTCGCTCCGGCAATCTCCTCGGCCTTGACAAAACTAAAGGGCGGAAGAAAGGCAAAATCAACTCGACCACTTCTTAAGGCCTCAATGAGGGCTGTGTAGTCGGTCGCAATAAAGGTTTTTACTTTGATACCCATTTTGGATTGGTAGTAATCGGAAAAGACCTTTCCATTAGTCTCCACCGCCTCAGCATTTTCTGCAGGGTTAAAACCCATAGCAATTTCAGTTTTGGGTGGTTTTCCAGTGAGTGGCGTGACTAGAAAAAGCATAAGGAAGGTAGAGAAAATGAAACGATGAAAAGTGATCAAGGAACCTCCAACCCAGGGTAAAATTTAACTAGCTCGGCCGGTTTTTCTCAAAATTAGAAACAATTAGCAATCCTTTTAGGGAAAGAGTTCACAAAATAAGGTACCATCTATTTTTAGGAGAGTCTTAATGTCGCTATACGCTCGAAATGATTGGATTTTAAAGAGTTTATTTCATCCCTTATCCACCCCCGATGTTTTAGATCGCGTCGTGCTATTAGTGAAGAAACACCTAGCCGACACAAAAGGAAAAACAAGACCGGTAATTTTACTAGATTTGGACTCTACTTTATATGAGGTGGGATACCGAACCCTAGCTA
>JABMMY010000261.1 GCA_013205415.1 Deltaproteobacteria bacterium | reverse complement strand
AGTAAATCGCTCGTAATGACCTAAATCTAAATCGGTTTCAGCGCCATCTTCGGTCACAAAAACTTCGCCATGTTGAAAAGGATTCATCGTACCCGGATCTACATTTAAATAGGGGTCCATTTTCATCAAGGTAATTTTTAACCCACGGCTCTCAAGCAGGGCACCCATAGCTGCTGATGCTAAACCTTTTCCAATTGAGGAGAGAACTCCACCTGAAACGAAAATATATTTTGTTTTCATGAATTCTCCTTCCGAGTCATTTTACCCTGTCTCTATTTGATTTTCTTTAAAATATCTTCAACTTTTATAATGTCTTCCGGAACATCAACGGCCACAGTATCCTGATCTACGACACACACCTGAATACCCATCCCATTTTCGAGTGCCCGCAACTGCTCTAAGCGTTCTACCTTCTCTAGAGTGCCTACAGGAAGCTGACAAAATTTCAGGAGAGTGTCTCGACGATAAGCGTAAACACCCATATGTTTAAAAAACTCTCCCGAACTATGACTAGCCAAAGGACTTCGCGAGAAATAGAGAGCCTTATTTTTAGAATCAAAAACGACCTTCACACAATTAGGATTCGCTAGCTCCTGCGGATCGGTCTTTCTAACTGCTAAAGTAGAGATCTCACTTTCCGAATGCATGATTAAACTTTTCACCAAGGAGTCTATAAAAATAGGATTGAGAAGAGGCTCATCTCCTTGCAAGTTTACAATAATATCTGCGGCGTGGTCCTTAGCTACAAAAGCCACACGATCACTCCCACTAGCTAATTCGGAAGGGGTCATGACTACCTTTGCTCCAAAACTTTTTACGGCATTAAAAATTTCAATGTGATCGGTCGCAATAATCACTTCAGTTAAGCTCTTTGACCGCCGGGCCAACTCCCACACATACTGAATCATCGGTTTACCAAGAATCGGGAAAAGAATTTTAAAGGGAAATCGGGTCGAGTGCGCTCGAGCGGGGATAATTCCTATAACCTGAGCGGCTTTAACCATAATGGAGTAAGTTTTAGTCAATAAAGGGGGGGAAGGTCAAGGGGGTTCTAGTCTATTGCTAGCCGATAAAACTTAAGCTCTTGGTATTAGACTATGATTATTAGCCACAAAAGGAGCCGTAACTCTGCCCTTTTTAATTCCTATAAAGATCCCTACCTTTGATAGTCCCCCTCTTTTTTGACTGTGGTTTAATTTCAGATAGTAATTGAACCTGTTTTTTAATCTCTTTTAAAAAAAATAAATTATCCTTAAGAAGCGTCTCGATGATTTCCATAGCCTTTTCCTCTTTGATAGACCGGCCTTCTCTCCACAAATCCTCAAATAACAGTTCAGTAGAGCCGATGGCTAACGAAGGAAAAGCCCCTTCATCGACCTCACCATACCCAACAATCAGACCACGATTCCAAAGGGGCTTTAAAGCCTTATGATAGATCCCCTCTAGGGCCCTGCCTTGTAATTTAACACCCTTTTTTAATACCTTTGTGGATAGCGGAGAGTCCTCTGCTAGCACATCTAAAACTGAAGAGGAATCATCAGAAAGGCCTCTAGTTTTTCCCAGTAAAGCTAATAGTGCTCTGAATAACTCTCGTGAAAAAAAGGTAGCTCGTCCACGATACCATTTGGAGTAGACCACCTTTTGAGACCTAGAAAGTTCCTCTCTTAAATGCCATAGGTTGGCGACACGACTATCACCTGCATCATCCCATTTCCAGCGCATTTTACTATTGGGAAATAGTTCTCCCCACAATGAGGGTGGCTCCTCCCTATTTAAAACGGGAAAAACAAGCAATGCACCGCGCTTATTAATCGCTTTTATCGAACTATAGGACTTTAAAAGTAACAGGTTTCTAACCTCTCTCTTTACTGCTAATTTATATTCCTATGGCTAATATTGCAATTGCGGGTGCCAACGGTTTTGTAGGCACTCATCTTATCCCTACTCTTTCTAAAAAACACACTATTCGAGCTTTAGGGAGATCGCTTAAAAAAAGTACCGATTCTCAATTGGAATGGAAACAGACCGAACTATTTTCAAGTTCAAGTACTATCGAGGCCCTAAAAGATATTGATGTTGCTATTTATTTAGTTCATTCCATGATGCCCTCTTCAAGATTATTTCAAGGCAATTTTCATGATACCGATCTTCTCCTTGCCGATAATTTTGCCACCGCCTGCAAACAAAATGGTGTGAAACAAATTATCTATTTGGGTGGGCTAGTTCCAGACGGTTACATTAGCCCTCACCTTCAAAGTCGAAAAGAGGTAGAGGGCGTATTGGCGGCCTCTAAAATTCCGGTCACAGTACTCCGAGCTGGAATGATTGTGGGGCCTGGCGGATCTTCATTTGAGATTTTGAAATCTCTAGTAAAAAAACTTCCTGTGATGGTGCTTCCCCAATGGACCCAGAGTGCCACTCAGGCTATTTTTATCGACGATGTTGTTACTGTTATTGCTAATACCATTGAAAATGATTCTTTTAAGGGAAAAACTCTTAATTTAGTGAATGGAGAAAGTTTAACCTATTCTGCTATTTTAAAACAAACCGCCGAAGGATTAGGACTTAAACGATATCTATTTCCCGTTCCTATTGCCTCAACTGGATTCTCTAAACTCTGGGTTCAGCTTTTTGGATGCTCCTCTTATGAATTAGTTTCCCCTCTTATTGATAGTTTATTGTGCGATCTCCCTCAACTTGACCCTCCAAAAGAAATAGCTAATTTAATTAGCTATCCAAGTTTTGCCATGATGATAAAAGAATCTCTACGAAAAGACTCCACCCAAAAAACTTTAGTTTCAAATACAAAAATTATTAATGGGGATAGCGTAAGATCTATTCAGCGACTTCCTTCAGTGCCCACCGAATGTCATTGGGTGATGAAAGAGTATATGAAATGGCTGCCCACCTTTTTCCCATTTCTGATTAAGGTAGATAATAATTTAGAAAAAAATACGATCGAATTTCGTTTTTCTTTTCTCAAAAAACCGCTGCTGATTTTAGAGGAGATAAAGGACTCCTCTAATAACGAAAGAGAGAAGTTTCACATTATCGGGGGTCTGCTTTCACGAACTACTAATACGGGATGGTTAGAGTTTCGCCAAATTGAAAATAAAAAATATCTCATAGCATCGATTCATGAATTTTTTCCCTCATTACCCTGGATGATTTATGTAATGACTCAAGCGCCATTACATAAATTTGTCATGATCGCCTTTGGAAAGCATTTAAAAAAACATTTTGAGACCCATCATCATTAGACCCGATAAAAGGAGAGATCAATGAGCCAAGTTACTCTTAAAGGAAACCCTTTCAGTACCTGTGGGCAATTACCCAAAGTAGGAAGCTTAGCGCCAGACTTCAAACTCACTAAACTCGATCTTTCAGAGGCGAATCTAGCGACCTATGCTGGAAAAAGAAAGGTCCTAAATATTTTTCCAAGTGTAGACACTCCCACCTGTGCTACTTCGGTAAGAAAATTTAATGAACAGGCCTCTGCCTTAAAAAATACGGTGGTCCTTTGTATTTCTGCAGATTTACCCTTTGCTCAAAAGAGATTCTGCGGAGCTGAAGGTATTTCAAATGTAGAATCGCTCTCAACTTTTCGTAGTCACTTTGGAAAGGAGTATCAATTAGAAATGATCGACTCCCCTCTTAGAGGACTGTGCTCAAGAGCGGTAGTGGTATTAGATGAAAATAATAGGGTGATTCACACAGAACAGGTGTCTGAAATTGCAAACGAGCCAAATTATGATGCGGCCTTAGCGGCATTGAAATAGAGGTGAGCTTAAAGTTGAATACAAACTAAAGAGGTTAGGCAGGTCTTAAAATAACAAATTTACCACCCCACTCTGGAGGATGGGTCAAAATAAATTTGCCATTCTCAGCAGCGATAAATTCATCAACTGCCGTTTTTGCACCGGCTGAAAAATAACCGTAGTCATCTACTAAAATACAGCCCTTAGGGTTCATTCGATTTTTCAGGAGGTTGAGTGCAATCAAAATGGGTTCATAAAAATCAAAATCTACATACGCAAAAGAAACCTCTTCGGGAAGGTTTCCTGTTTTATAGGTTTTCTCGATAAAACCAGGAATCACATGGGTTCTGGGAATAGGAAATTCTACCTTGGAAAGGCGATTGAGTACCCGCTCCTTAGGATGGGACATCTCTCCTTGATACCTATCCATAGACCCTAGACTAGCGATATCGTTGATCAGAATATCTTTTTTTGTGGGTTTAGGAAGCCCCTCAAAAGAATCATATAAATAAAGATGTTTCGAAGTCTCAAGAATTTCATTCGCAAATAATGCAGTAGAGGCTCCATGAGAGACTCCAAATTCACAAACATCTCCAGAAACATGTAGGACTTCATTTAAATAGTTAATCAGAAAAAAGGGCTGTAGCGAGAAATTAATGCAGTCAATCATTATCTGATGTCTATTTTTTCGCTTCGGAAGATTGGGTAGTACGGTCTGACGAAGAGACTCTTCAACCTGATCTATAAATCTGACAAGTTCTTTATCAATAATTTGGCCCCGATTACTTTTTTCTACGGTTTCTTGTTGAACGACGGCCAGTCCTGCTGCCCCAAAAACTGAATTTACAGTACTTTTAATGATTGTTTTCATCTTAAAATTTTATCACGGAGAAGAGAGAAGAACCTAATGACTTCTGTGTTTCGAATGAAAGTCATATCTAAGGTACCTCTTATTAAATTACAGGGTGCGTCTTATCCTAATGAAAACAGAAACGTCACGCCACTCGCCCCGCTGTGGTACCCATCCTCTCGCCATAAAAAAGAGAACGAAAATTCTTTACCTTATGGATTACGAAGTTTAAATTCAGTTTTTAATTGGCGGGTGTAGCTCAGTTGGTAGAGCATCAGCTTCCCAAGCTGAGGGTCGCGGGTTCGAGTCCCGTT
>JABMMY010000260.1 GCA_013205415.1 Deltaproteobacteria bacterium | reverse complement strand
TTTTGCTGTGCTTGAAATTGATAATCCTTATAAAAGGGTCTCAATAGATTATCTAGTGAGAAAAGCTGATATTGAGGCTTTAGTCCCTGTTCAAACGACATTACATCTAGAAGATCGCTCACTAAATTAATAGCATCTCCAGATTGTCGACGAGCTCGATGGATTAATTCTTTTTGTATTTCAGTGAGATTGTTTTCAGAACTATTAAGCACCAGAGAAAGACTTGATTGAATCAGGCCCAATGGAGATCTTAAATCATGGGCACACACACTCAAAAACTCTTCTCTCTGACTCAAAATAGTTTCTGTTTTTGCATTTTTAGCCACCTGCTCTTGCATTACTTTTTCTTGTTTCACCTGTTGCATGATGAGATGCAGACGAAGTTTTATTCGCTCTAGGACAATAGAAGGAGACTCGGTGGCGACAATAAAATCATCAAAGCCTAGAGATAAAGCATTCTCTAAATTGGCCTTTTGTTGGCTTGAACTCAATAAGCAAATGGGAAATATAGGGCGTTGTAATCCCGACCAGATCCTAAGGGCTGTGACTATTTCTGCAAAATTTGAATTGGTAAAACCACTTATAAAAACAACATTGGCTGTTTTTAAGGACAGTCCATTAAAAAACTGGGTGGGTTCAGAGGTACTATGAGTCAGTTCAAAGGTTTCTAAACTGGCATTAAGAGTCCCCACCCCTTCTATAAAGGTTTTTAATTGGGGATCAAGAGACCGTCCCTTTAACTTAATCCAATAAATATGAAGCATAGGTGTTGCTATTGTGCCCTTCGCTTCACTGTTATCGGTATTTTTAAGAATTTTATAAAGGGATGTTACTAGGCTCTAGCTTATTGGAAATTTTGCCCATGCCTCTTGAAGTCGTTTTAAGTAACGGTGCGTCCGAATTTGTAATTTTGCTTCCGGTTTAACCTGCGCAGTGATGTCATCAAAAATCTTCTTTGCCGTGACCTTATCGGGCACCGTTCCATAAAGACGAATTAATAGGGTAGCCATGCGAATGCGATTATCCCCATAAGAAAGCTCATAGCCTTTTTTTGCAACTGTAATAGCTTCAGAATAACGCTTCAACCTGTCTAGAATATTCGCGCTCAAGGAGTAAAAGGTGAACTCTTCTGGAAAAAGCATCTTATACTGAGTCGCAAGTTTTAGTGCAGCCTCTAACTCTCCCGCAGCCTCTAAGCAGGTAATTCTATCTAAGGTAAAGGCCTTGGGATGACTACCTACAGGCAAAAGGCTCTGCTCTTTTTCTAAAAGCACCGAAGCCTCTTTCCAAGCAATTACGGCCGCCTCTCTTTTACCAATTTTATCTAAAAGCTCTGCTTTAATTTGAAGCAGGCTTCTTTGAGAAAGCCCCAAAGCCTCTAGTCTAGAGTCGGTAAGCATGGTCGAAAATTTTTTTAGTACCTCATCAATGAGATCTTTTTTGGGTTTGATATTTTTTTCGTCGTCAAAAGCAGCCAGATAAGAAACTGCCCATACTAGTGCTTGCGGCGTATCGGAGTATAATTTAAGTAAATTTTCGTAGCCCTCTCTTTGTAAGTCAGGAATTTCTACGCTTTCCATGGCATAGGTTCGAATCCAATCAAATTTGGCAGTTCCCGGTTTTAATATTCCTTGAAGCTTGGAGTAAGCTTCTGCAGAACACTCTAAGTTTTTTCTTTCGGAACAGATCACAGCACAGCGCCAAAGATCATCCTCATTTTTACTGGCACAGGCCTGTTCAAGTTTCTTACTTTTAGAGGACAACACAAGATCCATTACCAGAAGAAACTCTTTTAAACTTCGGTATCCCACAATACGGTAGATTTCAGCCCCTTTGGGATCGGTGAAAACAACGGTCGGATACCCTCCAATTTGATATTTATCCTTTAGCTTCCAAGAGGTGGCCTGATCAGCATCTATCTTGAGTAGTCTAAAATATTTAGCCTTTTCAATAAAGCCACTCGTCTCAAAAACAGTTTCATCAAGCTCATTACAGGGTGGACACCAAATTCCAAAAAAATCGATAATAATGGGTTTTTTTTCTTTTTGTGCCGCTGCAAAGGTACCTTTAACATCGGTACTAAATAAAGAACCGAAGGTGAGCATAGGAAAAAGCAAAAGAATAAAAATAAAAATAATTCGAATCATTTTTTAGCCTCCCCTTTAATTAATCGACGAATATTTTCATGATGTCTTCCAATCACCACTAAAGCCACAATGAATACAAACCAAGTGACTGCAGAATTAGGACCGGTCGCCGCTAAATAAATGAGTATCGCTAAAACTCCACTTAGAGAACCCACCGCACTAATTTTTGTAATCGCTAATGCAACTCCATAAACTACAATCGCCAGTAAAGCACCCTGCGGAATAAAAAAGGCCAGGCAGCCAAGACTAGTCGCCACACCCTTGCCCCCTTTAAGTTTCAAGTAGGGACTAAAACAATGCCCCACTACCAGAGCTAATCCACTCCAGGTGAGTAACCAAGGTTCGTCAGGATAAAGCTTTAGGAGTCCATAAAGTGGCAAATACCCCTTAAGAAAATCGATAAGAAAGACAAGAAGGCCCGCATACCAACCAAAAACTCGAGTGACATTGGTAGCCCCAATGTTTCCACTGCCCATCTCACGCACATCTAGTCCGAACTTTCGCTTGGTAAGAACCACCCCCGTAGGAAAGCCTCCTAGAAAATAACATCCTATAGTAATAAGAGATTGAAATAGATTCACCCTCTTTTTATACAACCAAGGGCCGTATTTGGCACTGAAAAGAAATGCAAGAAGGTTACGACAAAGGTTTTACTTTTCAATTCCATCATCTTATGGAAAGTTAGGACTCTCGAATGTGGGCGGTTAGCTCAGCTGGATAGAGCACATGGCTTCGAACCATGGGGTCAGGGGTTCGAATCCCTTACCGCCCAATCTTTTCATTTTTGTTAACTCAGTTATATTCCTATTTTATAGCAGCATATTTACGATGCCGTTGACGAAGATACTCCCAGCCCGCAACTGCGGTGGCTAAAAAAAAGGGGCCAAACCAAGAAGGGAGTTCGGGAACAGCTGTTAAATCCACACAACAGGTTATCTCTAGGTTTCCGTCTTCGCTGTCACAAGTCGCAGGCGAGGTACACTCGGTATCGTCAATACAGCCCTGCTCAGGATAACCGTCGCAACTGGGTACAGCAAAAACAGATGTCGGGATCACAAAAAGAAAAAGAAGGAAAAACAGAATAAACATTTTAGAATATTTGCATCTAGCCATAGGGTTCTTCCTTATCCTAAATATTATTTATCTCTAAAGATAGCTTCATCGGGTCTGTTTTCTATTTTACGATAACCGATTACAAAAATGATAATCCCCAATAGGTATAAAATCCAACCTAAATGATTGTGAAAGGCCCCTTCAATTACATTTTTCCCCAATCGCCCCAAAGACAATCGCTCAAATTGTATTCCTAATAGATAAAAAACCGAGATTCGAAGGGTATTTAAGAAAAACAGAAAAAGACTCCCTACTAAATAGGCCCCGGCGACCTTCCAATCTAAGCCCCTCTTACCCAAAAGTTGCATTAAAGAAAAAGCGAAAATAAAAAAGAAGATCCCCTCTAAACCAGAACACCCCATGATAATTTTAATGGCAAAGCCCCCGCCTGAAAGATTAAATGAAACAGGGGTTAACCGCGTATAGAGATCCACTCCAAACAAATGATAAACATAATAAACAGAAAGTGCCGTGAGTCTTGACGCCTCTTTCCAAAAGTATTTTAAAATTAGTGGATAGTTTAGAAGTGAAACTAAAGCGATTAGGACATAAATAGCTGCAGTATTTTTTCTTCTAATATAAGCTAAAACCTCAGAAAACTTTAACGTAGCTAAAAACCCCAATATCAATAATAAAAGACAACTACCCAAAAGCCCGATTACTAAAATGGAATGCGGGAATTTCAAACTCAAATTAAGATAGTTTTTAAGCAGGGTAATAATTCCAACTAATAGTATTAAATTCGCCGCAAAAAACTTAGGGTGCAATTTTAAGGAAATTCCCCCCTCTATCATTTGGTAAAGACTAAAAAGAGCTCCGATCCCCAATGGAATATAAATATCTCTCGAGTAGATGCCCAAAGTAAGATTATTTTCTCCGAAGGCTGTATAAAAAAAATGGTGTACAACTAATGTACAGGCCGCAGGCAATACTAAGGGAAGAGCCGCTAAACCCACTTTTTTAAGCTGAATCATGTCGAAAGAGTAACATTCTCAAGCTTAAACTGTGACTTTATTCTCATGATTTAGTTTTGTGTTGCATGGCGTTATCACATAAGAGACAATACAGTTAGCTATATAACTTAATAAACCGAGGTACGTATGTTCAAATGGTTATTAACTTTAGTGGTGATCCTTATTGTAGTCAGCTGCGGGGCTAATTCCGGAGTACCTATTGCGGGTGTAGACATCCCCGATGATAATAATAGTCCAGTGGCGCAGGTAACGCCTCCAGTAAGCTCTCCTGCTACTGTAGCGGCAGAAATTCCATCAAATAATGAAGTTAAATCTTTTGGGGCCCCTCTTGTTTTAATTAGGGGTGTTATCGCTCAATCGGGAACCGATATGAATTCCAGTCTTTAAGAAGATAGTTTTTGATCATAGGAGAGGGTTTTAAAAAAAATAGGATGCCACTATCTGTAGGACTATTATTCTAGGGTGGGACATAGGACCCTTCTCGACTTTTTAATTATTGAGAGTTATCTCTTAACCTATGAACGGTTCACTTTGCCTACAAGAACAGTATTCACCCCATAACACCTGCTTTGGCTGTGGCCCTGCCAATTCCAAGGGATTGAAGATAAGAAGCTTTGCCATGGAAAATGAGGTGATTGCTGAGTGGACCCCCGAACCTCACCACGAAGCCTTTTCTGGGGTTTTAAACGGCGGAATCATTGGGGCTATTTTAGATTGCCATTCTAATTGGACAGCGGCATGGGCTCTCATGGAAAAAAATAAAGAAACCACGCCTCCGTGTACTGTTACCGCTGACTATGCCATTAAACTTTTACGTCCGACTCCCACTCAAAACAAAGTTTTTCTCTCAGCTAAGGTGCTAGAGATTAAAGATTCTCTTGCTGTAATTGAAGCCACTCTCACGGTAAATGGAAAGATTTGCGCTACCTGCCGAGGAACTTTTGTTGCAGTTAAACCTGGCCACCCGGCCTATCATCGCTGGTAAATAATATGGGACTTTTAGGGGCACACATGTCGATAGCAGGCGGGCTATGTAAAGCTATTGAAAGAGGTGATGATGTGGGCTGCGAAGCCATACAGATTTTCACTCAAAGTAATCGTACCTGGAAAACTAGCTCCGTAACAGAGGAGGAGAGCCGGGCCTTTAAAACCTGTCTAAAAAAAGCCAAAAGCGTCAAACGAGTGATTGCTCACAATAGCTATCTATTAAATCTCTCTACCGATAATACAGAGGCAAGAAAAAAATCTGTCGATTTTTTCATTGTTATGATGGAACGCTGTGAGGCGCTAGGAATCGAATCACTCATCACCCATCCAGGGAGTCACTTGGGTGCTGGAGAGGAGATAGGGATTAAAAGAACCAGTCAAAGTTTAAATGAGGTTCTAAAAGTTTGTGCCGGATTTAAAACTCAAATTCTACTTGAGAATACTGCGGGACAAGGCGATTGCGTGGGACACACTCTAGAACACCTACAGAAAATCATGCTGGGAAGTAAAGAGCCTGAAAACATTTTTTTCTGCTTCGATACTCAACATGCCTTTGCGGCAGGCTATGATTTAAGAACTCCTGAAGCCTACAAAAAGCTTTTTCAGAAATTTGACAAACTTCTTTCTCTAAAAAAACTTAAGGCTTTTCATCTAAATGATGCCTTAAAGGAGATGGGCTGCCGAGTCGATCGCCACGCTAATATTGGAAAAGGATTCTTAGGTGTAGAGGCCTTTCGCCCTCTAATTAATGATTCGAGATTTAAAAACATTCCCATGTGTCTTGAAACAGATCCCGGCGAAGAGATGGAAAACTACCGAAGCGAGCTCGGGCAACTGCGACTATTACTCAATTGAATTACACTTTTTAATTGCGCCTTAAGACATACTCCAAGCCTACTATTTCCTTAGTCAGCAATTTAAATTGATAATTGGTAAAAATGATTGTCCCATCACCTTTTTCTTCCCAAGAAAAATGTAGCATTTTTTTTGTAGTTTTTGCCATGACGGTGGTGATATTCCCTTTTTGAAAAACCGATAACTCGGAATGGATAAAATCTAAAAAGCCAGGATCACAACCGGTAGGCTGACAGAAAGGGAATCGCAACATGTCTATTCCGGGCTCTTCACTCTGAATCCACTCTCCAGTATTAGTTTCTCCGTGAACAGGTTCGCCCCCTGCCCTTTCAATCGAATAATTTCCACGTACTTTTTTTAAAAAAGACTGCGTCTCGACCTTAGCGCCGGGAGCGCCACCGCGAGATAACATGAGGTTATTTTCCTTCACACAGTGCTGTAATGTGCATTGTGAAGAATCGATCACTAGAATTCCATCCCCAAAAAGATAATCAATTCTCACCTGTTCAGCCCCCTTTTCAAAGGTCTGATAGATCCCTTTTGAATCGCGTCGTAACAATGTGTCTTTTTTAGGTGAACTAATCACGCTATTTACGACGGGATAGCTCGCAAGGTTCAGAGGGATTAATCGAACCCCCACTTCGGTGTCGGTTACAAAAATTTCAGCCTTGCCAGCAGACAGAGGATTCCCCAGGTATTCCACCACAGGATAGTTGCCCACAAGATCTTGTATTAAACTGATGTCGGCATCAGCCACCACGACCGAGCCAATCCACAAAAAATTAAAAACTAAGAGTAACTGAATCATAAAGGCTCCTTAGTAATAGGTTATCAATCTCTCTATTTTATCAGGCTTTAGAAATGACTCACAGCGCGTCTTTGGATTTAGGGTGAGCAGTTGTTAAGAGGTGAAAAAAGTGAGCCGCGATGGATTCGAACCATCGCCCCTATCCGTAAAAGGGATATGCTCTACCAACTGAGCTAGCGGCCCCAAAACAACGGTAAGGCTGTTTGAAGTCCCATACTTAGCCACAGCATTACCTCAAAAGCAAGTGCTCTTATAAAGCCAGCAAATATGCTAAAATAATTAGCAAATATGAACTTATCAAACTTAACTTCAAAATTATTTTTTGGAATCGGCCTCTTTATTTTTATTTTAACTCCTGCCCACCTCTCTATGGCAGCTTCGGAATTAGAATCACGATTAGAGGTTAGTCTATATACGGGGATTCCCACCCTAGGGCATTTAGGCCAATCTTACAAAGAGCTCACAGAAAACACTAAAATTCCATTCGTTGTGTTGGATGTAGTCGCAGATGACGATCTCATGAAGGCAGGAATCGTATATGGAATTTTCTTTGAGTCCTTGGGAACTAAGGTTTATTTTAAACGTAGTGGAAGTAGTTTAATTGTTATTCAACCCCCCTTTAAAGGCCTGATTAAAACTACACAAATTCTACTTTTTGATATGCAGAAACCCGATACTAAGACCTGGGAGGATGTTCTGATAAAAGAATTGGGTCCCCCCGCAACTCAAGGCTCGGTGGGAATTCTTGGTGGAAACCTTTTTTTCTATAATTGGGGTGATGTTGAAGTGAGTCGAATTGGATTACGACAACTCATGCTCTACAGAGATCGATCCATTTCAGAGTATCGACAAACCAAAAAAACAGGTGCTACCAAACTTTTTAAATAACATGAGAATCTTATGCCTTTAATACTCTCTATTTTCACATTTTGTTTTAATCTCATTTACCTAGCTTTAGCTTGTCATACTTTCAATATTTCCCAATTGGCTTATGGTATTCAGGTCCCCGATAGGTTTGAATTGAGCCTTTATACGGGGGTTAAGGATCTCGTTCACTTAGATCAATCCTATAATGAAATAACAAGAAATAAAATTATCCCTTTTACAACGATCGACACCTCAAATTCCCAGGAACTCCGGATTGCAGGGCTCACCTCAGGACTCACCTTTGATACTATAGGAACAATAATTTACTTTAAAAATACTGTGAGCAAATTAATTGTCTTAACCCCTCCCTTCAAAGGACTTATTGGTAAGCGAATCCCAATATTTGATTCTACTAAACCGGCTCAGATAACCTGGGAAGAGTTCATTACGAAAGAATTTGGCTTGCCGAGCGCAAAGAAAGAAATTGGAGGCTTTGATGGCGATATTTTTTTCTATGCATGGGGTGATATAGAATTCAATAAGAGTGGATTTAGGAAGCTCCACCTTTATACGGATAAATCGATTAAAAAATATAGAGAGTTAACAAAACCAAAATCTAACTCTCTATTTTGAGGTCGTTTTAAAATCGGTTTATTTATGTTTCACAAAATTGAGTCTCAACATTATTTTTTTCCAGGGTTAATCACCCTCCTGTCTTTGCTAGTTTTATTATTACTAAGATCTGTAATCCGACGTTACTGGAAAGCTTGGAATAATAAAAACCCAAATTCATTCTCGCCTGCTGCTTTAGCCATTACTAAAACACCTTCTCTTTACTGGTGTTTAGCTGTTGCTTTACACTTTGGAATTGAACTTTCCGATCTTTTACCCCCACAAAGTCAGCAAATCGCTAAATTAATTCACGTCGCATTTATTCTTTCTATTTTTAATGTGATTTCTCAAATCGCAGTGATGGCTACCCACACATTTCTAGCTCGAAGCAATGGCCTTTTGCTTGGGCTTGTCAGAGCCACCTTTTTGACTTTAGGAATTCTAATCTCTCTTTCTATTCTGGGCGTGTCTGTGGCACCGCTACTAACGGCATTGGGAGTGGGCGGCGTGGCAGTAGCACTTGCATTAAAAAATACATTGGAAAATCTTTTTGCGGGATTATATTTACTTTCGGAAGGGGCTTTAAAATCTGGGGATCTAATCAAGCTAGACTCAGGTCAAGAAGGGGTGATTCAAGACATAGGCTGGCGAGCTACCACTATTAAAAATGCTCAAAACAATGCCGTTTTAATTCCCAATAGCAAACTCTCCGAAAGCATTGTCACAAACTACAATTTGCCTGAAAAAAAACTGAGCCTCACCTTGCCTATTCCCGTCGGAATTGAAGCCGATTTTTCAAAGGTAGAATCGGTGTTATTAGACACATTGAAAAAATCGACGGAGGATGTAGTGGGACTTTTAAATTCGCCTGAAGGCAATGTGACCTTTATGGGAATTCAACACGATGGAAATTTACTTTTTAATTTAAATTTTTATATTCACGATCACAAACAACAAACTTTTGCTCTCAGTGAATTGCGAAAAAGAATTTTCAAGAGATTTATTGAGCAACAAATATCTTTGCCTCAGCCCGATAAAAGATTTTTACCTAGAACACAATGACTCACAAAAAGTTGACTCTGTTGCGTTGCTTAAAACTTTACCTTTGCGAATTTTCTTTTTCCGCATTGTAAGACGACAGATTTCCCTGCCATTTTAAAAAGTTTTTCCTCTTTAATGACCTTTTCATCGATTTTAATACCACCCTGAGACAGAAGCCGTTTTCCCTCACTTGTCGTAGTTGTAAATTCTAGGGCTATTAAAAGTTTTGGAATCCAAATTTCCTCCGATTCTGGATAGGAAATTTCTTTGATGTCATCAGGAATTTCTTTTTTTGCAAATACATTTTCAAAGTGTTGTACAGCGCCTTCTGCAGCCTCTGCATTGTGATAGCGGGTTACAATTTCAACTGCCAAGTCTGACTTAACTATTTTAGGATTTAATTGGCCTGAATTCATTTTAGTAAAAATAGATTCGAATTCTATTACAGGCTTGCTGCTTAGTAGATCGTAATATCTTCGCAGCATATTATCTGGCAAGCTCATCATTTTACCATAAATTTCATTGGGGCTATCATCGACGCCAATGTAGTTATTGAGTGACTTACTCATCTTCTGAACTCCATCGAGCCCCTCTAAAAGTGGCATTAGGAGGCATACTTGAGGTTCCAAGTGATGATCTCTCATGAGTTCTCTGCCCATTAGAAGATTAAATTTCTGGTCGGTTCCACCAAGTTCGACATCGGCTTTGAGTGCGACCGAATCATACGCCTGTAATAGGGGGTACATGAATTCATGTAGACCGATGCTTTGGCCTTCTTTGTATCGACGATTAAAGTCTTCACGTTCTAACATTCGAGCCACATTGGCATGCGAGGCCAGTTTGATAAAGTCATAGGCAGTAAAAATATTTAGCCATTCGCTATTAAATCGAATTACCGTTTTTTGAGGATCTAAAATTTTGTAGACCTGTTTTTTATAGGTTTCTACATTTGCCAAGACTTCAGCGCGGGTAAGTTGGGGTCGGGTCTTAGATTTTCCTGAGGGGTCACCCACCATCGCTGTAAAATCCCCTATCAAGAAAACGACCTGATGCCCCAGTTTTTGAAATTGGGCCATTTTGTGCATTAGTACGGTATGGCCCAGGTGAATATCGGGAGCTGTGGGATCGAAGCCGGCCTTGACCACCATAGGTTGGCCTGTTTTTACCGATCTTTCCAATTTAGCGAGTAGGTCTTTTTCAGATAGGATTTCAAAGGCGCCACGCTGGAGTTCAGCTAATTGTTCTGCGGCCGTCATCATTCCAAATCTCCTTGCATGATTGCATCTATTTTAACCGTGAAACGTAAACGTTCAATCGATTCTGCCTGTCCACGACTATTCACTTTGATGACTACGCAGCCCACACCAGGATTTTCACTCGCCTGTTGAGTGGGCTGGGGCCGTTTGGTGATAAATCTTTTGATAATACCTTCTGGTTTTAGCCCGATGACGGAATCAAAGGCACCTGTCATGCCTACGTCGGTGATATAGGCGGTGCCACCGGGGAGAATTCTCTCGTCTGCGGTTTGGACATGAGAGTGGCTTCCTACTACGGCGGCGACTCTGCCTGCTAGATGCCAGCCAATAGCATATTTTTCACTAGTGGCATCGGCATGCATGTCGACGAGAATGGGTGTGGAGGGGGGGACCTCTTTCAAAAGACGATCTACAGCGTGAAAGGGGCAGTCTTGAGCGTCCATAAATAATCGCCCCATGACATTAATGACGGCCAGTCTTTCATTGCCTCGATGAAGAATTATCATCCCTTTACCGGGACAGGGTTCACCTTCGGGACTGGACCAGTTAGCGGGACGAATTAGTTTAGTTTCGGGTCCTAAAAGTTGATAAACCTCTTTATTATCCCAAATGTGGTTACCGGAGGTGTAGGCGCTAAAACCCATTTGATTAAGCTCCTCAAGAGTTTTACGATTGACTCCTCTACCGCCAGCTAAGTTTTCTACATTTCCGATAATAAAATCTGGAGTGTGTTGGGCTATGAGGTCATTGATACAGGCTTGAACTGCTCTTCTTCCGGGCTTTCCAAAAATGTCTGCAAAATAGAGTATTATCATTGGTTCTCTTCATAGGGTGGTGGGGGTCAAAAGTAAATAAAGCCTTTTTCAGTGACTAGGCCGTTCAGGGTGATGTCGTGAGGCTCTTGAGGAATACTTTCTGAGACAACTTGGGGGCTAAAAGCAATTCCCAATTTCTGAGCTAGTTTTCCTTCTTTTGCCAAAAAGCGATCATAGACGCCCTTACCACTTCCTATTCGTCCTCCTTTATTATCAAAAACAAATCCTGGGACCAAGATTAGATCTGTAGATTTAAAGTCGGTTACTATGCGGGATATTTTGGGAATGGGCTCTGGAATGTTGCCCATACCTTTTGAGAAATTAGAGGGGGATGGAGATTTTACTAAATAAAAATCGATCTCCAAACTTTGAGGATCTGTTTTCGGAAAGGCACAGTGGTTGGGCCGTTTTTGCCATAAGGGGAGTAGGTTTACCTCCCAATCTCTAGGATAGTAGAGGGCGATGGTTTCCGCTTTTTGAAAAGAAGAATCTGCTAATAGATGGCCACAAATTTCCTGATTCCAGATTGAAAAAGAGGAATGATAGCGGATGAGATTGGTCTTCCATTGTTGTCGTAGAGAGCTTTTGTCTTTGAGGTTCACGTGTAGGTCGACTTATAGGTTAAGATTCTAGTTCTAGTTCCCGTTCAACTCGTTCCAAGAGACTATGGGCTTTGGTTAAAATAGCAGACTTTGTATCGAGGGTCTTTTTACGATTCTCGATGACATTACTGGCAAAATCAAAGGCTGCTAAGACGGCAGCTTTTTGTAGGGTAAGGGAGGGATTATTTTTCTTAATAGATTCTACTCGCCTACGAACCATTTCGGCGACCTCTTCCAAATGGGCATCGCCCTCTTCACCCTTAATGACATACTTTTGATTACAAATATTTATTTCAATTGAGTTCATCACAATACAAATTGTACCAACTCTCCCTCATAATCAAAATCATTTTTTTAAAGCCAGACTTTTAAGAGGGGACGGAGGTCTCCCCATGGGAAAAGCATTAGTTATCAAAACAAGCTGTTTTTTCTTAGCGGTTTTTAGCTTTAAGGGGAGTTTTTATTTAATTCGAGAAGGTTTGAGAGCTTTTCTGACCATTTTTTAATCTTAAATTGCAGAGGTAGTCAGTTTTTACCTATTTTAAATACACATGTCAGTTGGCTAGTTTTTTTATAGGAATAAAGGTGAGCTAGATACTAAGGAGGAGCCTGACTGGCTCTCCATTTAGAGACGTCGTCAGATTTTTCATCCATCCAGGTGACATCGCCATAGAAGTATTT
>JABMMY010000259.1 GCA_013205415.1 Deltaproteobacteria bacterium | reverse complement strand
CTCGCATCGCCGTAAAGGCTTCATGACCTGGAGTATCCACAAAGGTAATTTTGCCTTTGGGAAGACTGACCGTGTAAGCACCTACGTGCTGAGTGATTCCACCCGCCTCGCCAGCCGCTACCTTGGTTTTTCTAATAGAATCTAATAGCGATGTTTTTCCATGATCCACATGCCCCATGATAGTAACCACAGGCCCACGCGGCTTCATCACGCCCTCCTCTTTATTCACAACAGGAATAAAGGATTCCTCTTTAAATACGTTTTGTTTGACCTCAAAGGTAAACTCATGGGCCATTAAAGTAGCGGTATCAAAATCAATATTATCATTAATAGCTGCGGTCACTCCCATCGCCATCAATTTTTTGATAATAGCACCAGTTTTTTGACTCATTTGCTTAGCCAAATTACCGACAGTAATACTGTCACCCATTTCAACAATTCTTTTGTGTTCGCCAGGTGTGGTGATCTCAGTTTTTAGCGCGGTTCGACTAGCGGCCGTTTTCTTCTTTTTCATCGAGTGAATTAATTCTCGTTTCAAAAAGTCTGCACTTTTAAAGACCACGTGCTGTCGCTCTAGTAGGCGACGTTTTCCAGCCTCCTTAGCGGCCTCTTGGGCCACACTGCTGGTAAAATCGACCTCTTTGACTCTTTTAAGACCGACTCCCAGAGAACCGGTCGCAGCCGTAGTTCCAGGCTTAGCACCCGCCACAGGAGTTGCCGGCTTAACTTCGCGTTTCACCTTTTCAACTTTAGGGCCGACCTTGGCTCCTAAATATTCTTCGGTGGCTACCTTTTTAATAATTGAAGGAAAAAATCTTCTGGGTTTAGGAGCTGCCATCTCAACAATTAATTTAGCAGAGACTACCGGTTTCTCCTCTTTTGGAGGTTCCACTATAGGAGCTGGAGTAGCTACCTCTGCAACAACCTCTATAGGAACTATAATCTCTTCCACCTCTAAAGGAGTGGTTGCAACCTCCTCCGCCACTAAAAGGGTCTCATCTAAAATTTCTACGGTTTCGACCTCTATGACTTCAGGAACAGGCTCAGCCACGACCTCCTCTACAACCTTCGCAGCGCGACGACGAATCAGCGTGGTTCCCACTCTCTTCTCGGTGACATTAGGCTTTACCGGAACGACAGGAGTGGCCGATTTAGTGAATGTTTTATTTTTTCGATAGTAATCACGAATATTGCGAACCTCTTCGGTCCCTAAAATACTCATCGTATTTTTAACGTCGACTCCCAACCTTTGGGCTAAATCAACCAAGTGTTGTGGTTCGATATTTAGTTCTTTTGCAAGCTCGTATACTTTTAGTTTTGTACTCATTCGTCCTTCGTCTATTCCTGGGATTTAGTAGAATCTTCGCTAGGCATTTCTGCTTGAGCTAAAGATTCAGCCTCAGTTTTTTCTTTTTCCTGTAGCGCCTTCATCTCAGTTCTTAATTGATCATCAAGTGTACTTTTGGAACGCTTGCCTACAATATTTTGAGCGGCTCTATTAGCTTCCATTTGTTTAGCCTTTGTCTCGGAGTGTTTTCCAGAGGCCAATAATTCCTTGGCCTTATTTTGCCAATCCTTGGCCTTTTCCTCTGAGAAACCTGGAACAGTGGCAATTACAGCCACATCACTATTAACCAATTGTTCAATGGTAAACCCATATTGATACAGGCTCTGCGCTAAAGTATCGTTCATGCCTTCCATTTGTTTCAAAAGGTCTTTAGCATCATCTTGTCGTTGTGACATTTTGGTTTCAGAAACAATATCCAGTTTCCAACCGGTTAAAATGGAGGCCAGCTTTACGTTTTGCCCCCGTTTTCCAATGGCTAAGGAAAGTTGGCTATCGGCAACCACAATATCCATAGAGTGATTGTCCTCATCAACACGAACCTTAATCACCTCTGCCGGCGCTAACGCATTACAAACAAATCGAGTTTCGTCCTCGTCCCAAGGTACGATATCGATCTTTTCACCACGTAGTTCCTGAACCACATTTTGAACTCGAGATCCCTTGACACCTACGCAGGCTCCTACAGGATCCACATCAGGGTCTGTCGACTCCACTGCGATCTTCGCTCTCATACCAGGCTCACGGGCCGCGCTTTTAATCTGTACAATGCCCTCATTAACTTCAGGCACCTCTTGTTTAAATAGTTGGATCAATAATTCTGGACATGTTCTAGAAAGAACAATTTTAGGGCCGCGAGGAGTTTGTTGCACATCGATTAAATAACCTAGAATTCTGTCATGGGGACGAAATTGTTCTCCAGGAATCTGCTCTCGCGTAGGAAGAATAGCATCGGTCTTTCCTAAATCGACTACGACACAACCATACTCTACTCGTCGACATTCACCACTTACAAGTTCACCTTTACGGATGTTAAACTCGTTGTAGATAACATCTCTTTCAGCATCACGAACTTTTTGGATAATAACCTGTTTGGCAGTTTGAGCTGCGATACGACCAAATTGACTCGTATCAAGCTTGACTCCCATACTGTCACCAAGACTCACTTCGGGATCTAATTGCTTGGCTTTTTCTAAAATAATTTCAGTGGCATCGTCACCGATCTCCTCGACTACAGTCTTAAACTGAAATAGTTCGATCTCTCCAAGCTCTTCATTATAATGAGCTTCGATCTCTTTATCGATGCCATATTTTTTCTTTGCGGCCATGACTAAAGCCGATTCTAAGGCCTCTATTAAAATAGCCTTATTAATGCTTTTGTCTTTTTCAACCTGCTCAATGACTCTTCCTAACTCTGACGCCATACCATTTTCCTCTATCTCGTATCTTTTGATTGAAAGGTCCAAACACGATTGGCTCTTTTTATATTTTCAAAAGTAACTTCAAATTCTTTTCTGTTTTTAATCCCTTGAGCAATACTCAGTCGGCCATTTTCTACCTTTACCAACTGTCCTTTTACGTTTGCTCCTACACCAGGCACACTCTCGTAAAGACTAAGAGAAACCTCCTGTCCGACCTCTTTTTCAAAATCGGATGCTAATCTTAGTCTTCGATCTAATCCGGGAGAGGAAACTTCCAGATTATATGAGCCGTGAGTTAAATTAGCGGCTTCAATCACAGGATCTAGCTTTTGACTTAACTCCGCACACTCCGATAAGGAGGGGCCTTTATCGGTATCTATCCTGTCTATAAAAATTCGGATTAAGGATTGTGAAGTGATTCTACAGTCGATATCTAAAATTCTGAATCCAAACTCCTTTATCGCTTCATCACAAAGCGATAATAGTTTTAGTTCTACCTCAGATTTTCTTATCGACTCATTCACTTTAACAACACCTACCGGCTTATAAACAAAAAGCGGGCACTGCCCGCTTTCGAAAAATACACACCGAAGTCAAATGGTTCTAGCAGGTCTTTTAGGTGAAAACAAGCAAAGAGGTCATTTTCTTATTGAGACTGTAAACTCCTACTTTTTCCGAGGTCCTATTTTAACCTATTGAAATTCCTGTCGTATTAAATCGGAGGTCTCATTGTCTTGGACGGTGGGATTTAAGGGTTCTGCTAGAGTCGGGGTGGAAAGCGCTTTAGGAACAGAGGGGGTTCCCGTCCCTTTCACTCCAGGCTCTCCCACCTTCAAAATATTATCTCCTAAAGAATTGGGTACCGTACCCGATTTAAAGGCCACCCGAACACGATTGACGGTTCGAGGTCCGGCGAGCCTACCGGTGGCACGATCAATATAAGAAAACACGACATCTTCAGGAATAGGAAAATCGATATTAGGGGATTCGGCTGTGGCCACCTTCATATAATTAGCCCAAATCGGAGCGGCCGCCTTCCCTCCCGTTTCACCCGCCCCAATGGTTTTATCCTTTAAATATCCCAACCACACTCCACTCATTAAAGTGGGAGTGTACCCAATAAACCAAGCATCCCTGTGATCATTTGACGTTCCTGTCTTACCTGCGACTTGACGAGGCACAGCTCCTGCCGCATGACCGGTTCCTTGAGGATCTCGAACCACCCCTTTTAAAACATCGGTCATAATATAGGCAGTTTGAGGGGAGATCACATGGCCCGAGGGTAATACTGGAGCCGACCCGGCACTCTCTATCTCTTTTCCTTCGGGTATTATTACCTTCGCTAGTTCCGATATCTCCTTTGGCTTATCCTTTTCGGCCTCGGCCGATTCGGTGAGGTCGGAAAAAGATTCTATCACCTTGCCTTCACTATCCTCAACTCGCTTAATATATCGCAAAGCGAGCGGCCTTCCCTGTCTGGGGAAAATAGCATAGGCCCTCATTAACTCCTCTAAACTACTAGACCATGATCCTAGACCAATAGTTAAATCCCTAGGTAACTGAGAGGTGATTCCTAAGGTTCTTGCATATTGAATGGCGTAATCGACCCCAATTTCATTTAATAATTTTACCGTCGGTATATTCATCGAGCGAATGATGGCCGTGCGTAAGGTAATATCTCCCTCAAATTTATTTCCATAATTGTGGGGCTTCCATTCTTCATCGGTGGAACCTAGGGTTTGTGTTTCTCCCTTGCCCTCCGTCTTAAATACAATGGGTGAATCGGTCACCAATGAGGCGGGAGAAAAGCCCTTATCGAAAGCGGCGGCATATAGTAAGGG
>JABMMY010000258.1 GCA_013205415.1 Deltaproteobacteria bacterium | reverse complement strand
GCCTACCACCTTACAAAACAAATGGCCTAACGCCGCCTGTTTTCCAAGTGACCCGGTTTTGACGCTGGCGAAAAATGCGGTCGTTGTCGTTCCTAAGTTGGCTCCCAAGATCCAAGGAATCGCCTCGTAAACACTGGCATGTCTGGCCACCATCAAAGACATCATAAAAGCAATGGTCGCGGCACTACTATGAATTCCCGCTGTAAAAATAGCGGCTAAAAGAAGCGAGGCAAAGGGACGATCTCTGAAATATTCTAAAATGTATTTAAAGAGCTCGTTGTGTTCCATCTCTTTCCCTGCACTCACAACTAGAGACATCGAGAAAAACATAATTCCAAGATACAGAAGCCCTTTAGCAATACGGGTGAACCTATCTGAACTTGAGAAGGCCTCAAGTGTTACCCCCGCAGCAATAATTAACAACCCATATTGTGAAACATTGAAGGCAAAGAGATGCACGATAAAGGTGGTGCCGATAGAGGCCCCTAAGGTCACCGCAAAAACCTGCTCCAGAGTCAATAGCCTCGCATTAGCAAGCCCGACTAACATCACGGTCACCGCTCCACTACTGCTTAACAATAGCGATAACACAAGTCCTAAAAGAATGGCGCTGAGTCGATTAGACGCAAACAGATTAATCCAAGTGCGAAACTTAGATCCCGCTAAATATCGAACGCTTTTAGAAAGCTCGTCGATAGAAAAAATCATGAGGGCGGTACCGCCCATTAAAGTGATAAAGGCTGTATTCACCTGTGGCTCCGAAAGTTTATATTAAACATTATCCTAATATAGCATCAACAAATGCTTTAGGCTCGAAAGGAGTCAGGTCCTCAACCGATTCTCCAATTCCAATATATCGAATGGGAAGTTTGAGTTCCGCCGCTATAGCTAAAACGGCGCCACCTTTAGCCGTCCCATCTAGCTTTGTAATTATTACCCCTGTTAAAGGAATCGCCTTTTGAAATTCCTTGGCCTGGATAACAGAGTTTTGCCCTAGCGTTCCATCGATAACTAACCAGGTCTCATGGGGAGCTTCGGGTATTACCTTTTTTACTACTCTGTGAATTTTTTTTAACTCCTCCATTAAATTTGATTTGGTGTGAAGTCTTCCCGCCGTGTCTAACAAAACAACATCCAGCCCTCTGGCCTTTGCGGCAGTCACCGAATCAAAGGCCACCGCACCGGGATCTGCGCCCTCTCTGCCGGTTACAAACTGAGCCCCCGTACGATCTGCCCATACCTTTAATTGCGAAATAGCTCCTGCTCGAAAGGTGTCCACCGCGCCCAATAATACCGTTCGTCCAGATTTTTGAAGTTGATGCGCAAGTTTTCCAATGGTGGTCGTTTTTCCAGCGCCATTGACTCCCACAATACTAATAACTAAGGGCTTTATCTCTGTCTGAATTTGTAACTCACCGTGAGCTTGCGATGAAAAGAAACTACCGCTTACCTCTCGTAAAATCTCCTTTAACTCCTTCGGCCTCTCCATTTTAAGTGCCTCTCTTGCGGCACTCAAAAGAATTTGTGAAGTCCCGTGTCCCACATCTGCCGCTAAGAAAACCTCTTCAATGCTCTCCCAGTCGGAATCACTTACGCCGCCAGCTGCCCCTTTGCTTAAAAACTGAGCAAGCTTTCCGAAGAGTGACCCTCTTGTTTTTTCTAATTTTTTGTCAAGGCCCGCGGGAGATTGTAGATTCGGTATGGAGGAAAGGGTTCCGTGCGATGGGGAGGTTAGTGCTACGCTCTTGAGAGTAGGATCGGTTTTCGTCGCGCGCGTCCTACCTCTTTTTTTAAAAAAGAACACTCCGGTGCCGCCGAAAACCGAAAGCACTAAGGCTGTAATAATTAAACCAATACTCATAGTCTCGTGTTTACCCTACCCTTAGGGTAAGTTGAACTGTTTTTCTGTGGGCGGATCAACCTCTTTGGCCTGAGGAATTAAGGCCTCGGTACCTTCGGGTTTTTCTGTCGTCGATAACTGTTGTTGCTCTAAGTAACGATAGATGGTTCTGGGATGAACCCCCAAAAGAAAGGCGGCTACTTTTTTGTCCCCTTTAGTGGCCTTAAGCGTTTCCCTAAACAATAGGCCCTCTACCTTTTTAAGTGGGAGTCCAATGGGAACCCGAATCACGTTGTCCTTTTTTCCGCCACCAAACTCCTGCGGTAGGTTCTCCAGTTTCACCTCACCACTTGTATTTAAAACTACCAGCCGTTCTATTAAGTTTTGCAGCTCTCTAATGTTTCCTGGCCATTCATAATGTGACAACACCTCAAATACGTCTGCATGAATTAGCGGAACGGGCCGGCCATTTTTTCGTGCCGCGACCTCTAGAAATTGGGCGACTAGCAATGGGATGTCCTCGGTTCGTTCACGAAGAGCTGGAATTTTAATATGTAGGACATTTAGGCGATAAAACAGATCCTCTCTAAACTGCCTGTGCGAAATGGCCGCCTTAAGATCCACGTTAGTCGCGCTAATAACTCGGGTTTGAATTTTCACCGTATCATTACTGCCCAGTCGCTCAAACTCACCCTCTTGTAAAAACCTTAGTAATTTACTTTGAAGGGTCGGGGGGGCAATTCCAATCTCATCTAAGAAAAGAGTCCCCTCGTGGGCCAACTCGACTCTGCCCTGTTTTTTTTTGTTCGCGCCGGTGAAGGCTCCTGGCTCGTATCCGAAAAGTTCCGCCTCTAATAAATTATCGGGAATTGCTGCGCAATTAATTTTAACGAAAATCCCTTTTTTAAAAATAGCTGCCTCGCTGTTATCATGAATATACTGCGCGAGAAGCCCCTTGCCCGTGCCACTTTCTCCATCGATAAGAACGTTGGCGCGACTTCTTGCGGCCTGAAGCGCCACCTCCATCATGCCTCCCATGGCCTGGGATCTTCCAATAATATTTCGGTCTGCACCATGGCTCGCTTCAAAGACGGCGGCCTTAAGTCGCGTGTTTTCCAACACCAATTGTCGCCGATCTAAAGCACGATGAACGGCCTTTAAAACCTGAATTCGTTGAAGGGGTTTTGTAATAAAATCATGGGAGCCTCTTTTCATGGCCTCAACGGCAATCTCTACCGTTCCAAAGGCTGTCATCATGATCACTTCAATCGACGAGTCTAATGCCTTTACGGCATCTAAAAGATCCATTCCCTCCATGACTTCATGCGGAGATCGGTTAATAACACATCTGCCAAACCGGTTCTTAAATGTAATAGCGCCTCCTGTGGGTCGGAAAAAACCGAGACGTTGGCCCCATCGCTTTTTAGTATTCGCTCCAAAGACTCAAGATTAGCGGCCTCATCATCCACCACAACGACACGATAATTTGCTTTCATAAAAATTTCCTTTAACTTGAAAACTGACAGGTAAATGTAGTGCCAATGCCCAATTCACTTACCACCAAAATCTTTCCCTTGGCCGACTCTACAATCTCTTTGGTAAGGGCTAGCCCCAAACCTGTTCCATTGGGTTTCGTCGTAAAAAAGGGGGTGAAGGTTTTTGCTTTTGTTTCAGGTGTCATTCCCATTCCGGAATCGGAAAAAATAACCTGCGTGTGCTCGTCGGTAACCACAGTTTTTACCCTGATTTTTCCGCCTGTGGGCATAGCCTCTTTTGCGTTTTTCAAAATATTTATGAAGGCCTGTTTGATTCTCGATCGATCGCT
>JABMMY010000257.1 GCA_013205415.1 Deltaproteobacteria bacterium | reverse complement strand
TCCAAAGAAAATATTGAATTTTTGAAAAAACATGAAAAACAAAGCAAAATCTAATGGTTAAGTAGGTTTTTCTGAGGAGTTATGAAAGAGATCTAATATTAGATGGAGAAAAAATATCGAGATCTAAAAAATCTGCCATTATAATTTGTGGAATTGTTTATATGTTAACCCTTAACATGCTGAGAATTGTTTCTTTCTTGGGTTTTGGTGCCGGTCAGTTTTCTCGTCTAGGAAAAACTGAGGCATTAAAAAGCCAAGTTCAGATATTTCATAGCTCCGCAGGATGGACCCTTTACCTATTGGGCCTCGGTCTATTTTTTATTTGTTTTTACCGACTGTTATTTTCTAAAAAATCGTCGAACCCAAAATAGCATTCCACTGGCTCCACCTATTAAAAGATAGAGACTTCCTCCAGGAAGCTCTGGCGCGCCTGGATCAGGGTTGTTTGTCGTGGTAGTTTCAAAATAAGGAATGGTAGTGGTACTCAAATCCATTGTGCTAGTAGGAGGAAATCCTATGGCCAGCGAATTACTAAATAGAAAAAAAATCACAACTACCCGTAAGAAATATTTGTTCAAAGTGTGTCCTCTTTTTATTAAATTATAACTTGGACCTAAACCGAATCAATGAATATTTGGTGCTAATGGAAATGGATTAGAAAAGGAATTATCCCAAGAGATGCCGTCTTTGGAATGAAAGGGGGTCTTTAAAGCGAAGGGACAATTAAATGTTATCGATTGAGATGGCCTAATTCTCTCTCTGTTGTCGATTAAAAAATTGCTTATTGAATCATTTGAAGTTAGCTCATTAAAAAAGGTGCTGCGAGTTTGATTACATGATTTAGTCCAGGCAGGAACATGGGAAAGTTCCATGATATTTTTATTAGATAGCTGACTCTTTCTGGTTAAATCAATGGAATCCAACAGGATGCCATGATCGGAATGAATTACAATTTTTAGGGGGCTTTTATTCTTTTGTGCAATAGTAGAGAGAATGCGATCCAATTGTTTAAGTGCGCATAAACTTTGGTCTTGGAGTGGTTTTAACTTAGAAATTTGAGGGTGTCCAATCAAGGAGGTTGGTGTGATTTCGCAGTCTGCACTTAATCGAAACGGGTCGTGTGGAATTAGTACGTGGAGGTAAACATAAAATGGAGTTTTGTTCTGAAGCCAAAGGGAGGAATCCTCTAAAAAATCATCGATCATTTCAATGGAGTTTTGAGCATATCTGTTCCAAATACGAAAAGATGTTTTATTTAAAAACATATCATGGAGAGAGCTAGAAAATTCACTCAGATAAAGCTCTATTAGAAGTTTACTTTGAGATACCCAGCGGCTCGACCTCCGGCTATTGTTTTGACAATGCTTTGTGAGGTGAGCAAATCGAAGGCAATAAGGCAAGTAGTGACCATAGATAAAAAGGCTATAGCCCTTTTTATAAAAGTGGTGAAAGAGCGTGTTTTCCGTTTTTTCATTAAACCCTTTTACGATTGAAATAGTCTTATCGGGGCGTAAAAAATCTGGAACAGCGCTGTTCGTATAGGAATGATTGGCGAAGTGCTGTGGGTAAAAGGTAAGGTTATGTTTTTGGGTTAATCTCTTAATACTCTTTATAAAGGCTGGATTATCATTAGCTGCATGTTCAAAACTGAATTTATCAAACATTAAATGAAGAATAGAGGGTGGCCTATCCCTCTCATTATTAGCCACTACAGTAGGGGGCATTTCGCTCTGAGTTATTTTTTTCAATTGGATAATATCGGCCGTTAGGAAGACTACCGAGAGAACGAAAATAAACCTTTCCAACTGTTTAATACCGATCCATTTGACTAAGTAAGAGCCGAAAATAAAAGAGACAAAAATACTTAATCCATCTCCTACTTTAGGGTAACGATTTGCCCAAGAGAGATGTTTGAGAAAGAAAAAACAGAAAATAACGCTCCATAAACTGAGTGCCATAAGACGAAATGTTTTCTGATGTGTTTTAAATAACCATAGGTCTAAAAAAAGCATAAACACACCTAGAGAGACTCCCATTGAGACTGCGATCATAAGAGGAGTGTAGGCATTAGAATAAAGAGTTAAATTGGAATGAAAGGAGGCGATCGTTGGGGTCACAAATAGTGAAAGACATGGGAATAAAAAAAGAGAGAAGGTAGTTAGAAGTCTAATCATTAAATTTTACTCTGGGAACTATTTTTTCTTTTCGGGTCTAGCCTGTTTTAAATTTGCCAAAGCAGCAAAGGCATCACTCTTAAAAGTGGGTCTCGATGGGCGTTGAGGCGGTGGTTGAGCTCGTTGTGGTTGGACCCGTTGCGTATTTTGCATCTGTGCGAAGGGCGGTTTTTTTGTTTGAAGGTGGGGCTGAGGTGCGGCTCTTGGAGCCGGTGCGGGTCGCGGTGGAGCTACCGGTTTCATGGTCAGTGAAATCTGTTTTTTCTCTAAATTAACCTCAAGCACTCTAACGGTCACCCTGTCTCCAGGGCTTACTACTTTTTGCGGATCACTCACAAATCGATTAGCCAATTGTGAAATATGAACTAACCCATCTTGATGAACGCCAATGTCAACGAAGGCTCCAAAATTGGTGACATTAGTCACAATTCCAGGACAGATAAGCCCCGCCGTTAAATCCTTTAGTTCAAAAATATCATCCTTAAAAGAAAAGGGAACAAAACTTTGTCTGGGATCTCGCCCAGGTTTTTCTAACTCCTTTAGAATGTCCTCTAAGGTAAAGGCTCCGATTTCAGCAACTAGAGCGGTATCTTCACGTAACGCCTTAGCGCCCGCCCCTGTAAGATCCTTAACATTTTTTCCAAGTCTAGCAGCCGAAGATTCTAACGCCTGATATCTTTCAGGATGAACCCCTGTATTGTCTAAGGGATTTTCCCCTTCAGGAATTCTTAAAAAACCGGTGGCCTGTTCAAAAGATTTTTCTGAGAAATGAGGGACCTCTAAAAGTTCCTTTTTTGAACTGAATAATCCTTTTTCCGTTCGATAGGTCACAATGTGTTTGGCTAAAGCTTCGCCAATTCCAGAGATATGGGAAAGTAAATGGTAAGAGGCGGTATTGAGGTTAACTCCCACCGAGTTAACGCAAGATTCAACCACATAATCTAAAGATTTTTTTAAAGAGGTAGGAGTTAAATCATGTTGATATTGACCGACTCCAATACTCTTAGGATCAATTTTAACCAGCTCGGCCAACGGGTCTTGTAATCGACGAGCAATCGAAACGGCCCCTCGAATCGTCACATCAAGCTCGGGAAATTCTTCTCGAGCCACTTCGCTCGCACTATAAACGCTAGCACCCGCTTCATTTACAGAGACCACTGGAAATGAAAGACCCTTTTCTTTTACCAATTGACGTATGAAAATTTCAGTTTCTCTTCCCGCAGTTCCATTACCTACCGCGATAGCTTGAAGAGGATGGGTTTTGAAAACTTCAGATAGAAGAGTTTTTGATTTTCCTTTTTCTTCATCACTTTGTAAATGAAGCACCGCACTGCCTAAATACTTTCCTGAATCATCAACTAAAGCCATTTTACATCCGGTACGAATACCGGGATCAATTCCTAATACCGCTTTAGAACCAAATGGGGATGCTAGTAAAAGTTTTCTTACATTTTCAGAAAAGACTTTAATGGCCATTTCATCGCCGATATTTTTTAAGGCTTTGTGAATTTCGTTATCAATACTCGGTCGCACATAGGCTTTATAGGCGATACGAGCTGCATTAATGAGTACTTCAGCTCCGGGAGACTCCGGAACGGTAACTGCAGCCTTTTCAAAAACACCGATTAAATTAATATCGAATTGTGGATCTTTGGTCTCTCCACCAAACTCTAACGTAAGCTCCTCTTCGATCCAACCTCTTCTCATCGCCAAGTATCGATGAGAGTTTTGTGGAAGGAGCAGGTGTTTAATGAGTTCCTGAGATTCGAAATATTTCTCGTATTTACTGGCAGGATTCACTCGGGTGCCTTTACCCGTTTTAGCAAAACCGCTCTCGAAAAGTTGTTTTCTTGCAAACTGTCGTAATTCCTGAATTTCAGAAATACGTTCCACTAGAATATCTTGAGCACCCTTAATGGCCTGGGCGGCATCGGTGATAGCCTTCCCCTCATTACGGAAGGTAAATGCCCATAGTTCTAAAGTTTGACCCGATTTAGGGGTGTCTAAAGCATGTCCGCAATTCCAAATCCAATCGGCTAATGATTCAAGACCGGCCTCTTTAGCTAACGTCGCCTTGGTCTTTTTTTTCTTTTTGAATGGAAGATAAATATCTTCAAGAAGATTGAGATCAAAACTTGTTAAAATTTTGTGTTTTAATTCCGGAGTCAGTTTCCCTTGGGATTCTATCTCTTT
>JABMMY010000256.1 GCA_013205415.1 Deltaproteobacteria bacterium | reverse complement strand
GTTAAAAGTCCACTGCTGTCCGTTTTTACTCCAATATCATCCGTGAATTTACAATTAATGTTAGCTAGCCCCACTTCGCCTTCTCCGGTCTTTGTTTCATCGTCGTAAGTAAATGTGACCTTAGGGGTTACCCGTGTGGCTGCATCAAAAGTGGGGGGCCAATCTACACTGCAGCTATTTACCCTCTTCTGGTTTATCAGTTCGGGCGAGCTCGTTGATGTGTCAACAGGTAAGCCATATCTTATAAAGAAAGGAAGAGTAACAAATGACCCGGCGTTGAGGTCGAGATAGGGGAGGGTGGGGTTTATAAGTACCGATTGGTAGACGAAAAAACCCATTTTGTTCACGGCGGCCACATAACCATAGCTGGGTACACCTTGGTTGATACCTCCTAGAGTATAGAAACATGAGCCTTTGCAATTCGACGGGAGGAAGGTCTGAACAGTACCAGTATCAGTACTAATGTCTTTTGCTAATATCCATCCCTCTTCTGTGGTATCGGTCTTTTTTTGCCCAACAAGAATTAATTTTTTTTGATTTTGATTTTGATAGTAAATAATATCGCTTAAAAGATACGAAGACGCCGTTTCCAAAGAAAAATCCGCAGTAGCATTGATCAGAGTATCTGGGGTACCTGGGGTTAGCTTTAAAATATAAGGGATGCCTGGTGTTTGGTAATTCATACTTGTTGTTAAGCATGTTCCAGTAATCCATACGCTGCTGCCATCTGTGGCCATGGCGGTGACGGTGGCGGTGGGGGTGGTGGCGGGGGGGACGGGGCAAGTGAGCAATGGAGAAAAATAAAAATTACTAGTTGGGGTTATTGGGATTTCGGGTCGGGCTGGGGCTAAATCACTCGTTGCAAACTTTGCGATGCGCACTCCGCCCGTACCGATATGGGTATAGGCTGAATAATAATAGTCACCCACCTTAACCACCGCCACAGCTCTATGGCCTGTGGCAGTACTATCGCTCGTCGAGAAATCGGCTTGATAGGCCGGGACCCAGCCAGTAGTCGCGCCACTAATAGTAAATTTAGCGATGTAAGGGCTGTATGCAGTAGCTGACGTCGCTCCGGAAGATGTAGTTCCCGGTCCTTTATGGCCCACTACCACTAGACTAGTATTGCTATCATCCAGAATCAAGCTCCCCTGTCGTCCCAGAGACGCATGTTTGTTATCAGCATCTCCCCCCTCTAAAGTGGTTGCGTAGGAGGTAATACCCCCCGCCGTGGTCACCTTTAATAAATAGACCACATACTTCGAATAATATTTAGCGAGCGACAGCCCACCCAAAACACACTATTAGTGCTATCCCAAACAACCGAGGTGCAGAGATTTAATTTGTCAGGATTTGCTAATCTTACATAAATAGAACCTGCATCGGGAGGAGCCTCCGGTTCAAAAATATTTTTTGTGGCATTCCCAGCGCTATTAAATGCGCTATCTCCGAGCCCTGTTGCCATTGTGATTAATTTAATCCATCCTACTTGTCTTGAGGGCGCTAAGGCCGGTGGGTTTACTGGGGTGGGGAGATCTATGATTCGAGTTCCCACTATTAATGCGTGCGTTCCATTATCAGCCATCCCACTAATCTCGGCTTTGTTGATCTCTTTTCTCGGGTGCCCAAAGTTCACGTGATTAAACGCTAGCCCTTCATCGGCACATAAAAACGAAGGAGTAAAAAATAGGCTACAAATAAAAAGTAAAAGGGATTTAACTAGTGGCGCTGATAACAAAGATAGTGGTCTAGAAATACTTTTATTCTTTGTCATAAAACCTCTGTTTACGTACTACTGCACGAAGCATTGCATAGCGTTATCTGAAGTATTTACCTCTTACTATTAGGTTGCAATACTAAATATATATCGTTGTAATATTTAACTTTAAAGTCTTTAACTATGTCGTTTTAGACACAATTTCAAATGTCATAGGACAGACATCGCGGAGAGACTCACCTTAAGCGTCGATCAGAGGGAATCCTAAATCTTAAATCCTAAATCTTAAATTGATGCTAAACGACAATGGCTAAACGCTTAATGTGAAATGTTTTCATGTTGTGACGAAATGGAAATATTTTCATTGGGAATCCATTAATCTCCGGTGTTATTCAGAAAGAACACACCTTTATGACTATCCAATTAAAATGACGCCGTACAAAAAATATCGAATTGAAAGTTTTCCTTTCCGTTTAGAAGAATCCCAAGTAAAAATTCCTTTTAGCTTTTAATCGGAGAAAATACACATGAGTCATGATGAAATAATGAAAGAACTAGAAAGACTGCAAGCAGAAAACACAGCTTTAAAGAGCAGTAAGGCCAAATCACCTTCTCTTAAAGTCAGTGAAAAAGGTGGGGTTTCTGTTTATGGTTTAGGTCGATTCCCTGTCACTCTTTACAAAGAACAATGGGAAAAACTCCTCGGAATGACAGAGGACATTAAAGCTTTTTTGATCGCAAATGAGAGCCAGCTAAAAACTAAACAGTAATCAACTATTTTTTATAAAGCCATTCAAGATAATCTTGAATGGCCTCTTTTAATTTCCATTCAGATTTAAATCCCATTTTTTGCTCTGCCAACGTAGGATCTCCCTGAGTGTTGGCCTGATAAGTTTTAACGTCGTAGGGCATTTCAAAATATTCAGGATCCAGTTTTGTATTCATCACCTCATTCAAGGTTTTTACTAGCCGATTAAAGGAGGTGCCGACTCCGGTGGCTACGTTATAAACACCTGATGGAGCATCTACAGCCTTTAGATTTGCCGTTACAATATCCTTTACATAAATAAAATCTCTAATCTGTTCTCCCCAATTAAAAATTCTAGGGCGTTTTCCAGACTTCATTTGCTGATAAAGATGATAAATCATTGAAGCAGGCCGACCTTTATGCGCTTCGCCTGGACCAAATACATTGAAATATCTTAGTCCCACGATGTGTCTTTTTGAAAATAGAGAAAATGCCATTTCATCCATCTCCAACTTAGACCGACCATAAGTGGTGAGAATCTGTTTTTCTTGCTCCTCTTTCATAGGCACAGGACCATTACCATAAAGCCCAGCAGTGGAGGCATAAACCAATTTGGCCTTAGACCTATCGGCTAAGGAAACCATTTGTTTGAAGCCCTCTATATTTTTATTAAAGGTTTCTTCATCATTGGGATATCTGGGATCTGTAATCGCTGCTTGGTGAAAAATAATATCGAAAGAGGAGGAGAAAGAGTAGGACGTGGAAACATCTAAAGAGATAACCTCCCCTTTAAATTCTTTTAAATTGGTTCGATCAGCAAACTGAAAATTATCAACTACAACCACTTCATGACCTAACTTTTCTAAAGTTAACGCAAGATTAGATCCAATAAATCCTGCACCCCCGGTCACTAAACTCTTGATTGCCATGGCTCAGAATTACCACAATCTTAAGAAAAAAGAAAAGTCTTCACCTATGAGAAGGAAAATTTAGAAAGAACGAAATTTATCAAAAAGCCGACCTACTTTGGGTAAGGATAAAGGTCCTCCATTGACTAAGGCACTAAATAATAAAAAAGCGGTTTCCATTGCCTCTCGAATCTGTTTGAGCCTTTTAACCTGAAAATCAACCCCCTCCTCTTTAGACCGACTGTGAAGCCTCTCTATTAATCCACTTAATCCTCTATTAGCCTCTTCTAGTATTCTAATTTCCCGATTTCTTAAAACATTAGAAACAGACTTCCAAATATGGAGTTCAGGCTCGTAATAAAAGTTCCTATCTCCAGCCATTCGTATTCTTTTCACAACCCCCCAAGTTTGTAGTTCACTTAAACTACTACTCACACTTCCTGCACTCAGAGATAAAAATTCTTGGATATCTGACGGGCTTAAGGGTTTCTGTTTTAAAAAAAGAAGGGACCAGATTCTTCCTAAATGACGGATGAACCCCCATTGTTCTACAAGGTCTCCAATGATTTCAGAGAATGCAATCTCCTCCTCCGACATTTTTAATTTTGGGTTCATCGTTTATTCGCTATAAGTAAGGTGACCAATCCGCCTGCTATAAGAGCTTTTTTTTGCTGAACATCAAAGTAGGGCTGCAATTCTTCTATCATAACTTCAGGAGAAATAAACTGTGCCGCCGTATCTCTAAGATAGTGATAGGCCCTTCCCCGACTAAAAAGCCGACCCCAAAAAGGCACCCCATATTTCCAAAATAATTGAAAAGGAATAAACTGCCATTTCTGAGGAATGGGATGAATTTCTAAAATGCCAAGTTTTCCACCGGAAACCAGGGTTCTAGAAAATTCTTGGAACGCCAGCTTTCTATCTTTGAAATTTCTAATTCCAAAGGTACAGGTTAAAATAGAGAAATAGTTTTCTGGGAAGGGAAGGGCCTCTGCCTCTCCCTCGTACCATTGTGTCAAACGAGGATATTTTTTCTTTCCTTCATTCATCATTTCTTTACAAGGATCGATAGCAAAAATATTTGATGCCGGAATTTTAGTTAAAAACAGGCTCGCCACATCACCGGTCCCAGAGGCCACATCCAAAATCTTACCGTCTGGCTTTAAGCCATGGCTAGTCAAAGCTTCCACTAAGCCACGCTTCCACCTACGATGTAACCCTAAAGACATGCAGTCATTAATTAAATTGTACCTCTCTGCAATTTCTGAAAAGGGTGGCTTCATTGAGTCTTTGTAGCGTCAAGCATTGACAAATCCAACAGTTATTTTATTATTTCAGTAGTTTCATAATTAATTGAAACTTCAATAATCTCAATAAGGAGAGACTATGAATAAATGTGATATTACTGAAGATACCATCTATCAATGCTTCGCTGCAGCGACTACGGGTAAAACCTTAGGTGCGACAGCGACCTCTTTTGTTGATGTAGAGGAATACGAAAACCAAGTGATGTATCCAGAATTTTCTCGTTGGGCAAAAAAGGCCGGCTATCCTCAAATTGCTGAGCTTTTTCTTAAGGTTGCTGGAGAGGAAAAACTGCATGCGACATGGTTACGAAAATTATATGAAGGGATGGGAACACCGGCTCGTGGAGAGGACACTCAACGTGCTATCGATGCTCTAGAAACGATTCGTAAAAATAGCGATGCTTTGATTGCTCAAGATCCTAAAACGGTCATTGAAAAGGCCCTCAAGGTTGCTATTAGAGTGGAGCAGCGTGAATACCGAGAGATCTATCCTGCCTTCCGAGATCAAGCGATTCAAGCTGGACAAAAGGAGGCTGCCGAGGTCTATCAACGTGTGATTAATTCTGAAGAGCAGCATTCTCAGTGGTTTGAAAAGGCTCTAACCACTTTAGAAAACTACCCACAAGCCGCTTAAAATGGCTAGTAGTATTCAACTCCTATCAAGCGCAAGAAGATGGCAGGTGTTTCACCCTGCCATCTATCTTATTTCTGTGTTGCCTGGCCTATTTTGGTCGGTAGTTCTCCCTGATAAATACTCCAGATTTGATTTAGCTATTACCACCCTCTCTGTAGTACTAATTCAACACGGGGTTAATGTTCTTAATGATTTTATCGACTGGAAAAAAGGGGCCGATTCAGAAAAGGAAATCTCCTGGGTTCACCTTCACCATTTAAATTTACGGGTCGTACAATTTCATGGATTATTAAGTTTTATTTTAGGGATCTCTTTGGGTTGCCTAGTCGTAGTTCACCATCAATCTTTTAAAGTTTTGTATGTGGCCCTTCCCTTGGTGGCGCTGGGATATAGTTATAATGCTAGTCAGTGGACACTTTCCTACACCGCCCTTGGAGAATGGGTCACAGGATTATGTTATGGCCCTGGTGTTTTTGGCTGTATGGGCTACCTATTTGAAAAGAAGATTACCACTATAACCGTGTTAGGCTCTTTGGCCTTTGGGTTTTTAGCCGTCTCTGTTTTGTTTTCCCACCAGCCCCCTCAGATACTAACCGATTTTCTTTCAGGAAAATCTTCTTTCGCCGTTCGTCACGGAGCCCAGAGAACTTTTTTTGTTTCAAAAATTTTTTCGGCATTAGCGCTGGTGTTTTTAAGCACCCTTCTTTTTCTAATAACCTCTAATTCCATTTCTGTGTTTGCTTTATTTATTTTTGAGATATTTCTACTTTTCAGAATAAAGAGGCTTAAACCTTCACCTAAAATTATTTTAGATTCTTTCTTATGGCTAGGTTCTTTATCTTTAATTTTAAAACTTTCCGGAGGGCTATCGTGACGCCCCAACAGGTTTTAGAGAGTGCTTTTGATAAAGGTCAAAAATATTTTGAGTGGCTCGATACCTTTCATGGTCCCATTGATAAGCCAATCGTTGAAACTATAGAAAAAGCCTGTGGAACTATTTGGGATCGAAAAGGGAAAAGACTACGTTGTCATTTTGTTTACTGGTTTAGCGAGCCCTATCAAATTCCGCCAAAAGATTTAGAGCTTTATTCCTGGGCAGTAGAGGCGATTCACACCGCCACTCTTTTGCATGACGATGTGATTGATAAAGCAGAAATGCGACGAGCCGGCCCTTCAGCCAACCAGATTTTCGATAATACCATTCCTGTTTTGAGTGGTGATTATTTGATGAGTGATGCCATTCATCAATTATCTCTAAAGGGTCACCCTCTGCTGCTTCAAGGAATGTGTCTGGCCTTAAAACAACTTTCACAGGGAGAGATCCTTCAATACCAAAATCAATTCAAAATAGCCGATTCAGAAGATTATTATCGATTAATTTGTGACTTAAAAACAGCGTCACTTTTAAAATGGGCAGCGAGTGTGGGACCTACCCTTGTAGAAAGTTCAGATAGGATTCATGCCATTGATTTTGCAATCGCATATGGGCTCCTATATCAATTCACAGATGATCTGTTAGATATTCGAGGCACACACACCAAAAATCACCTTCAAGATTTAAAAGAGGGAAAATTAAACTGGGCTGCATGGAAGGTTGTGCAAAATAATTCGGATCTAAGAAACTATTTAATAGAGGACTTTACTGAAAAAAAGGTCTCTACCAACTCAATAAATCGATTGGAAAAAAGTTTTCATACCGACTCGAATCAAAAACAAATTCATGAATTCTTAAGGCTCGCTAAAACAGATTGTATGAAGCCATTAAAGCTCCTGAAAAATAGTTCATTGCATCATCTATGTTCCACTCTTGTAGACTTTACCGTTAACCGAGTTTGTTAGAGATCCACTGTGCGACCTCCTATAACATTACGTACCAAAAACCCTACTAGACTTAGCTCTAGCCATGTTTTAAACTAATAACAGCCAACCAAAATATATTTTTAAATAATCAATTAGGAGATTCAAGATGATGATTAAAGTACTATCGTTCTTCATGGTTGCCATGATGAATGTTTCACTGTTTGCTAATGAACCCATGCCTACTAATGTAGGGACTCCCGGTGCTCCTACAAATGTAGTACAAGATGCAAATTCTGGAATGCCGATGGATTCTGGAATGGGCCTGGGATCAGGTAATGGAATGGAATCTAATGGGCCTATGATGGGCAAGAACAAGGCGATGAAAGAGGGTGCTAAGCGAGAACCTGCTCGTCGTCACAAAAAGAAACACCGTAAAAATAAAAGGTAGTTAGTTTTTTCAGTTTTAATAAAAAAACCGTTCTTTTAGGAGAACGGTTTTTTTTATTGTTTTTAACTATCGGCTATTTCTAATTTTCTCTCGCCCCTTCACTAATCCAGTCTGAAATTACCTTAATTTCCGTATCACTCAACCTCGGTGCTCCAAGTGGCATCCTTCCCGATTGAACGTTTAGATACAAAGTACTGTTTAAAGGATTTCCGGGTAAAATAACTCCCGTACCTGCACTCATTAATTTTGAATAATTAGAAAGATCGATTCCCATTTCTGCCTCAGGCCCGGAATGGCAACTCCAACAATTAGGTTTAAAAATTTGCTCTTTGATACTTTCAAAGGTGGGACCTGTTTTAAAAACCTGTACCGATTTCTCTGTGCGATAATTGCAGTTAGAAAGCAGCCCCACTAAAATAAAACTAAAGATGATATTTAACATGACGCTTGTAGTTATACTCTATTTCTAACTAACTTTCTTTTGTTTTTTTGCTTGAAGCCAGAGAGGTACTATCGACCCTACAATCAATAAAAATGATACAAAAACAAGCTGATAGATAGTATCTGTAGACAAACTCTTTTTTCCTTCCCAGAGCCCACAGCCTAAAGTCTGAGCGCTATAGACCACAATAGCTGTACCAGGAAGAATACCCCAAAAGGTGCCCCAACCTACCGACCGCCACCTTAGATTTAATAATCCTGAAGCATAGCTAATCGCTCCAAAATGGACCACATGGGTGACTCGAGATATGATGACTAAATAAAATTCTGAATCAGGATGTCGCGCCTGAAGTTTTTGAAACCATTTTTTTTTGCTGAAGGCCTTTTCGATAATCGAGCGTCCGTAAGATCTAGCTAGCTCAAAGGAAAAAAAGGTGGCTGCCATAGAGGCGACTAGTACCCATAATAAACCCCATCGAGCTCCAAAACAAATTCCCCCAAGAATCATAATTAATGTTCTGGGAATAAAAAGCATAATGGCTAACGTACTTACGAAAACAAAACCTACGGGCGCTAACCAGCTTTGAGAAACTATAAATTCTCGTAGTCCATTACAGCCCTGAAACTGATCCCTCAACTGAGTTCCAAAAAACAGAAAACTACCACCGATGATTACCAAAAATAAAAATATTAGTTTGAATTGCCAATCCAATTTCAGTTCATCATTCATTACTTTTCTTATGATAACTCTTTTGTGCGCCGCACATAAAAATTTCCTCAATTATTTCCACAACGCGCAATGTTTAACATGACGTACCTAGTGCATGTAGTCGATATCACTAACCAATTCCTAACCAAATGAGACCGAACTAAGATTGCTGTATAGGGCAAAGTATGTTCCAGTATGTGTATCAAGGGGGCAGAATGAAACAGAGTAATGGCAAGAGTCTGTGTCGATTTCTAAGCGTCTTTTTTCTTTTAATTTTCACTCATAAAATAGCAAGAGCGATTACCATTGATGTGGCAGATTCTCCCGATACGAACCTAAGTCTTGCTCTCACCGCTATCAATAGCGCCGAAGAAACTATTGTCATGAACGCCTATGAACTAAACTCAAAAGAAATTGCAGCCGCTCTTATCAAACAAATTAAAAACTCTGTTTTAGTCACTATTCTCGAAGAGGGTCAGCCCGTCGGTGGCATAGGTGATGAGGGTATTGCGATTCGAGAAAAGGTGGTAGCGGCCATGAACCGTTCCTCTCTTCCTCATAAATTTTTAGTGATGTCTGCCGAAACACCTCGAGGTTTAAGACAACGAAGATTCCATTTTAATCATGCTAAATATATTATTATTGATGGCCAGGCCCTCCTAGTCGGTTCGGAAAACTATACGACCTCTGGCCATCCTGTAGTAGGAACCAAAGGGACTCGCGGCTGGGAAACACTGATTCACGACAAGGGTATGGCCTCCTCTTTCCAACAACTTTTTAAAAGTGATTCCTCCATGGCCTTTGGTGATGTTTTTCTAGCCTCCGAGAGTCGCTTTAGAGGTCCTATTCCTTTTGTGGGGCAATGGAATTTAGATTTTTTTGAGATGGCAAGTTTAGAAGGTCTTCTTAGTCCTTCCAGACTGCCTAAACCCAAAACTTTTGAAGTGACTACTATTAATCAATTAACCTCTCCTAATACTAGTTTAACTGGGCTGCTCAATTTTATTAAAGGGGCTAAGACTTCATTAGACTTAGAATTAATGTCATTTAGTTATCGATGGGGAAACACCGGAAATGTTTCCCCTTTATTTCAAGCTATCGTTGATGCCGCTCGCCGAGGGGTGGAGGTTAGAGTTTTATTAAATGATGAAACGGTGTTTGGAAATCATCGCGGTTCGCAGGCAGAGATGGCAAAAAAGACTAACAATGTACTCACCGCTGAACAGCTAGAGGCCATCGGGAAAAAAGAGGGATTAGCGATGGAGGCTGGGATTGCTGACGTCGATGCGATGGGTGTGAAATATATTCACAATAAAGGCGGTCTAGCCGATGGAAAAAAGGTACTGATTAGCTCCATCAATTGGAATAGAAACTCTTTAGAAAATAATCGAGAGACAGCTGTGGTAGTGCATTCTGAAGAGGTTCATGATTATTATTCCGCGCTTTTTGAAACCGATTGGAATGCTTCACGCACTAAAAAAAATTAGTATTGCGCCTACTATCTCTTTTTTCTATCCCGTTATTTTCTGTGGAGGTCTAATGGAAGACTGGAAAAATAAATCGCCTAGTTTCTGGAAAGAAAGGCTCACTAAAGAACAATTTGAGATCTGTCGTAATAAAGGTACCGAACGGGCCTTCACTGGAAAGCATTGGAACAATCACGATAAGGGAATTTACCATTGTGTATGTTGTGGCCTAGACCTTTTCTCCTCTGAAACTAAATTTGAATCTGGCACCGGATGGCCTAGCTATTGGGAATCTTTTGCTAAAGAAAATGTATTAGAGAAAGCTGATCGTACTCTTTTCATGAAAAGAACAGAGGTGATTTGTAATCGTTGTGGAGCACACCTAGGTCACGTCTTTGATGATGGGCCTGCTCCCACCCACAAAAGATATTGCATTAATTCTGTCTGCTTAGAGTTCACTCCAGATACTGAAAAAAAATAAATACCTGGCATTGGAAGAGGTCTAGTGATCAAATATTTTTTTTCTTTAGTCTGACCACCACAGAATCGACCTTTCCAGTTATCGTTAAGGCTAGAGATTGAGTTTCATAATTAAGTTTTGTCACCGAGAGCCCTTTTAGTCCCTCTGGAAGTCGCCACCAATAGCTTCCAAAATCATCGGTGGTTCGTTGTTCATTTTCCTTAAATACTATCTCTTGAATCGCTAACTGAGCGCCAGAAATAGAGGCCCCAGTTTCATCATCAATCACTTTGATTTTCAAATAATGCTCTCTCGCCTGCTCTGCTACATAAGGTAATACTTTTTTGACTGTGGGCCACACCAATCGACGATACTCTGAAAAATCGGGTTGAAACTCATCTCCAATTTCTAAAAGAAAGGCCAGGGTTCCCAATTTATTATAATGAGACTCATGATCCTCCCCTCCCGAGCTAGGAGCTCGTTGTCCATACTGAAGAAGAGCAGAGAGTTCATCGCGAACCTTAAAATAAACTGCAGACTCAGCCATCTCGCCACAAAGATAAGGATTTAAAACCTCATCCCCTAAGCTGTGATAGGAAATGCTGTACTGAAAATGGAGCCTCTCATTTAATTTTTCATTCACCTGAACCTCAGGTTCAGAATCGGGTCTTAGGCCCTTAAAAACCTCACTATCACTTTCGCTAGAATTATTTCCACACACGCCCCACTTTACCGAATAGTTTCGATTAAGATCAACACCTCTTAGATTTGCCACATTTCGGGATCGATTCTTTCGCCACATCCGATCGGTACTGAGCACGTAATCCAATCCATCGGGATTTAAAACAGGAACAAACCAAAATGACATTTCGTTGATCGATAATTGAGCCTTTAACATTCCAGACTTGGCATCCCTTAATAACGCCTCTGCCGCATCTAAAACGGCATGTTGAGTCATGAGTTCTCTCGCGTGGTGTTGTCCCAAAAATAAAACTTTGGGTTTGTCCTCTATCTTTTCTGGGTGAAGGCTCACGTGAAGAGCATAAATATGTCTTCCCTCCTCCGTAGCCTTTACCCCTAGAAACTCATTCAGATTATAAATCTTAGCTACACTCGGAAACTCGGCCTCTAATTTTCGTAATTGAGCCACACTCTCTTCGGCTCCCAGATAATTTTCTTCAGCCTTCCATTTTAAGCCTTTTTTGTTTGCAAAGCCGAAATAACTTTCTGTTTCTGTGACATCTCCTATTGTAAAAAGAGAGCCAATATCGGGAGATTTTTTTGCTAGTTCTCCAATCACAAAAGGAAACGCTGTGATGACCTGCAGTGCTTTCCTTTTTTTACTATACCCCTCGACTTCAAAACCCTGGATAGTGAGCCACTTACGAACCTCTTCAGGAGACTCGGTTTTTAATTCTACTAAATGGTTCTTAGCTATCGCTGAGGTTGAAAGAAATAAAAATAAAATGAAATAGCACGACCGTTTATTTTTTATCATTAATTCACTGCTTTCCGTTGATAGAAAGGCTAGTCTTTTACAAAGAGGGTGACAATCATGAAGATTAAAAACGCTATAACAACTAAACTAAGCCGAGATTTTCTGCCGTTTAAATTAGAGATCATCAATGAAAGCCACCAACATTCAGTTCCTAAAGGGTCTGAAACTCATTTTAAAGTTATCGTGGTCAGTCGGATATTTCATGGCGTATCTTTAGTCCAACGCCATCGAAAAATTTATGAAAGTTTAAAAGAGGAGCTTGCCACGGGAGTTCATGCACTATCGATCCATGCCTTCACTCCAGAGGAGTTTGAAAAAACACAGGCAGAATCGCTAGAGTCTCCCCCCTGTTTAGGGGGAAACAAAAGTTAGACAAATTTTCCTAGAACCTTATTGATCTTGCCTTTGATTATAAAGAACACCAGTCCAGTGCCAATACCAAGCCCACAACAGATCAGAAAGAAGGTCTCTTTTGGCATTTTAGTATAAAAGGTGCCGAGATATCCCGTCATGTAATTACCTATGAAACTAGATAAAAACCATACGCCCATCATCATACTCATAATCGGTTTAGGAGCTACCTTAGTCACTAAGCTCAATCCAATAGGGGAAAGATAGAGTTCACCCATAGTAAATACAAACACCGTCCCTAATAACCAAAGAACACTGCCTCTATCGACGCCAGGAACTGCCTTAGCCGCCAAAATCATAAGGATGTAAGCCCCGCCACATAAGAGACAACCAATGCCCATTTTAACCACACTCGAAGGCTCTTTTCCCCTCTTTGCCTGCCATGACCAGAAAACATTAAGGATAGGGGCAAAAATAAAGATCATCAATGGATTAAAAGACTGAAACCAACTCGATGGAATTTCCCAACCGAGCATTTTCCAGTTCGTTTTATCATCGGCCCATAACTGAAGTGTATTTCCTTGCTGTTCGTAAATAGCCCAGAACATAATGTTCAAAAAGCAAAGAACAATGAGTACGTAAATACTATTCCATTCGCCTTTAGTTAACTTTCTAGATTCCTCGGCTCTTGCTTTTTCAGTTAAAGTATCTCTAGGAATTAAATCACTTCCCAACCAGTAACTAAAAAGACCGATCATCATTCCAATCCCTGCAGCCCCAAATCCCCAATGCCAACCTACCGTTTGGCCCAAAGTTCCACAAATTAAAGGGGAGAAAAATGCCCCTAAATTAATTCCCATGTAAAAAATAGTAAAGGCCCCATCTCTTCTGGGATCCCCTTCAGGATACAGTCCTGCCACTTGAGTTGAGATATTTGGTTTAAAACAACCATTGCCTAAAATTAAAAACAGCAGCGCTAATAAAAACATCTTCTCACTGGCCATCAAAAAATGGCCGATCGCCATGAGAACTCCGCCTAAATAAACGGTCCGATATTGCCCCAGCAGGCGATCGGCTAAAATCCCACCGAAAAAAGGGGTCAAATAAACAAACCCCGTATAGAGCCCGTAAATCTGTGAACTCATCTGTTGGATATTCATGGGGCCAAATAATCCGACCAATATTCCTTCAAGACTCTTATAGCCTAAAACCTCAGCGGCTCGAGAGGGATCGAACAAAAGATATTTAGTCATGTACATGACTAATAAAGCTCTCATTCCATAATAGGAAAACCGCTCCCACATCTCGGTTGTGAAAAGAACATAAAGACCTGCGGGGTGCCCTAAAAATTCTTTACCTGCCAATTTTGATTTTACTAAAGCTCTGATAAGTCTCTCCTGGTTAGATACCTTAGGAGATTACGAAAATTGTCAGATCACTTCAAGAACAAAAGTCCGATTATTAGAGTTTGTAACTAGCCCCTGTTGGGAACCGAACCTTAAGGGGGAGCATGACCTTTTCACAGGTTGCTTAAATGAGGATAAAAGTTATTGTCGAGGAGGGCTGTAAATTTCTACACGGTCTTTTTCTTCAAAACCAGCACCTGCGTGAACGATAGCCACCGCTCCATCAACTCCAAAATAATCGACTACCTTTAAAATCCCTTTAAAACGTCCAGGGGCCATTCCAATAAACTGCTGAGAGTCATCGTCGATAATGGGGTGGCTAGGACCAAAAACCTTTAAAAGCTGGCCTCGAGTAATTCCGGTAGGCTCTCCTGCATTAATATAAAATCGACTCAGATCTATTTTTGCAATTCTACCTACCCAAGAAATACGTTTTGCAAAGGTGGAAAACAAGGGAAGTGTTTTCTGAATGGCTTTAGAAACAGCTCCTTCACCTCGATTGGCATCATAACTTTCAATAGATCGATTACCCAAAAATCTGGTGTGTTCTTCAATGACCTCTGCCGATGTATTTTTTGGCGATAAGCATTTTTTCATTGGTGGCGTCGAAAAGTTGAAACTTCACATTGGCTGTGACCGAATGATAGCGAGTTTGAAACAGCCCCACTTCATCTCCACGTTCCTATATTCTAAGATCGTCGATAGAACCTGTCACTATCGCCGAAACTCCTCTGGCTCTTGCCTTTTCAAATACCTCCTTCATATTGTACTTACCATCCTGAAACGTAATAGTTTGATCGGGAGTGAGCTCCTCCTCAGTGATAATTACAAATTCTGGCATTTTAGAAATAGAATCCTTTACAGCTATCGCTGCAAACTCTCCTAATTCTCTTCCCCCATATTGCGTACGATTATGAAAGTTCAGAATCACAATCCTTTTTTTTACAGAATTTTTTAAGGAATCATTAATTTCCCAAGTGTATCTAGGCCGATCATTTTCCCCCTCTACCTCTGCGGTTGTTTTGGGTTCAGTATCAGGTTTTGGAATTGGGGAGGAGGCGAAGGGATTGAGTGATGCACACTGTGGAAGAAAAAATAAAACACCTAAAATAAAAGTTAATTTTATATAGCGCATAGCATTCTTTTTTTTGGGGGAAAGGTTAAGATTAGAACGACCCTACCTAAAGTATCTCACAACTAGGGTAGATCCATCAACGCGTGTGACCTGATTTTTAAAGCCTGCTAAGGGACTAGCCTCGATGCGCTGAGTAAGTTCCTCTATCGAAAGTGCCGATTTAATTTCATACTCCGCCGTTTTTCCGGCAGCTTTTTTGAAAATAGGCGCACTAAAGCCATTGCCTCGACTTAATCCGGTTTCAGCTAATTTTAACAACCTGAAGGAATCGATATTATCGATTATTAATTTAAAGGGCATCTCTTTTAGTGTGTCCTCAGAAAAGGCATTTTCCAGTTCTGTCTGAAAGCCCAAAAATACTGGAGTCAGAACCCTTCTTAATAAATTAGGGTTCCCAAGATCGCGAGCAGAAAGTATTAAATCATCGCCTACTACAAACGTTAAATTCTGGGAGTAGGTGTTAAAAAGAAAAAGATCGATCCGTGTGCTATTACATCCAGGACACGCTGTGAGCGCTGCCCAGACGACTAAAGTTTCGTTACCTCGATTAGCGATGGAGATCAAAGTTTGAATCTCCGAGTTATTTTTCGGTGGAGCCTCTAGTGAGCAGGGACCGTCTAAAGGGGTGAGTCCTGCGTTCAATTTTCGCAATTTTTCCTGCGCCATTTGATTTAAGATCTGGATGATTAAAGAATCTTTTGATCTACTGGCAGTTTCACTGGGTGAAATGATGAATCCAGGCAGGTTAGATGAGACGATAAAAAGAGGTCTAATTTGATTGGATCCTTTAGACTTGGAATCGACCAATCGAATCCATTTTTTAAGAGAATCCCCATCTAAATGTCCGACCAATTCTAAGGTGCCAGCAGGTTGAGCTTGGCGATTTAACTTATAATCAAAGATATATTTTTCAGCAAAGTCTGGAGTAATATATTTATCAAATTGCGTAAACCGCTGCCCCAAGTAAGTTTGCAGCCAATTGGCCACAGCTAAATATTTCAAATCGGAAATAAGAGTCGTTTCAGGATCACTGTTCTGTGCCTCTGAAGCTGAGGGGTTTGGATTTTTAACTATGGATGAAGATGACACTGTAAATGGAACGCCCTCGGCCCACACCATCTGAGTGATAATTAAAATCACAAAAATAAATTTACCTAAATTCAATTCGCATCCTCTCTTTTTGAAGAATATTCCTGATGAAGTTTACCGTGTCTCGGTTCAGAGGGATAGTCTCTTTCATCCTTAAAATCGTTTCGGCCGATTTGGAGGTCTCTAAATGCAAGAACAGTGGGGCCCCATTTTTATCGGTAACGGCTTGCAAATAGTTGTGAAGGGTTTTTAAGGTTTGAGAGTCTAAGTTCTGTTTTTCCTGTAATGGAAAATAGAGATGAATTTCCTTGGCCATAGCCTCATAGGCATGACGCAAAGGTAAAACTTTGGCATGATTTTTCTTAGAAAGAATTACCTTCACTCCGCCTTCGGCTACCTCGATCTGCCCTTTTATCCAAAGAGGTTCTCCACTTTTTAATAGGGCCTCATTCTCGAGATAGAAATCGGAAAAAATGACCGCTTCGATCTGCGCGGTTTTATCTTCTATTAAAACAAAGGCCATGCGATCGCCCCGTTTTGTAATGATCTCTTTTAATGAAACCACCTCGACCCCCAAAAACGACTCTTTGGAACTAGGATAAAACAGACAGGAGGCGATAGACGCCGTGGTGTAGCGATCAAGCTCCTCTAAAAAGTCATCTAAAGGATGGCCCGATACATAAAATCCGATCGTCTCTTTTTCTAATTTTAATTCATGAAGTCTGGGCCATGGAATCTCTTCAGGATAGGCTATCTTTCTTGTGGAAAAAGTAGACTCCTCCTCAATTCCGAAAAGATCGGAGAATGAAGGTTGTTTATCATCTCGGGTTTTTTGCATAGAGGATCCCATACCCAAGGCCTCATCAATCGCTTTAAAAAGCGACGCCCGATGAATCTTAAAACCATCTAAAGCTCCAGCCTTTACAAAGGCCTCCAAAACTCGCTTGTTAACGGTGCGGGTAAGACAGCGATCGCAAAGGTCAAAAAGATCTTTAAAAGGGCCATCCTTTTTTCTGGCTTCGATTACAGAATCGATAGCAATCTGTCCCACGCCCTTGATCGCCCCTAGTCCAAATCGTATTTGAGTCGGAGAGAGCACAGTAAAGTCGGTGTCACTTTCGTTGATGTCTGGCGGTAACACGTCAATGTGGTGTCGTTTCGCATCGGCAATATATTTTGTGATCTTATCGGTATTTTCCCGCTCAGTAGAAAGAAGGCTTGCAAAAAATTCGACCGGATAATGCGTTTTCAGAAAAGCGGTTTGACAGGTAATAACTGAATAGGCTGCCGCATGGGATTTATTAAACCCATAACCTGCGAAATTTGCCATGAGATCAAATAATTTTTCAGCATTTACAGCGTTGTGATTATTTTTTGAAGTTCCCGCTAAAAAGATCTCCTTTTGCATCGCCATCTCTTCTGGCTTCTTTTTTCCCATGGCACGACGAAGCAGATCGGCTCCTCCTGCCGTATAACTGGCAAGTGTCATTGCGATCTGCTGAACCTGCTCTTGGTAAACCATAATCCCATAGGTCTCCTGAAGAATAGGACGAAGCTCCTCGAATTGATATTGAATGGGTATGGTGCCATGCTTTCTTCCAATAAAATCATCGAGCATTACCATAGGGCCTGGGCGATAGAGTGAAATAATAGCTACAATATCGGCAAAACAATCGGGGCGAGCTTTTTTAAGAAGATCCTGCATGCCCGAACTCTCAAGCTGAAAAATACCGAAAGTATCTCCCTTAGCAAGAAGCTCGTTCATTTTCTTATCGGCCAAATCGATTCGTGACAGCTTAAAATTTTTATCGGGATGACGACTTTTCACTAAGCGTTCTGCAGACTCTAAAAACGTGAGCGTTTTTAGACCCAAAAAGTCGAACTTAATAAGTCCGATCTCTTCGGCTTTTTTCATGTCAAATTGAATGACTAATTCGTTATTTTTCCCTCGATAAAGCGGACAGTGCTCCACCATGGGACGATTAGAAATGACTAGGCCAGCCGCATGAATAGAGGCGTGTCGAGCCAAGCCTTCAAGAGATCGACAGATGGTAAAAAGATGGTGCAGTTTAGGATCGCTTTCAGTAAGGGCGCGCAAGCGAGGTTCCTGTTCAAAGGCTTTTTCTAAATTGATACCGACGGTTTCAGGAACTAACTTTGCAATTTTATCAAACTCACTTACGGCCATTCCAAAAACTTTACCCACATCACGAATCACACCGCGCGCTTGAAGTTTTCCGTAGGTAATAATCTGCGCTACACAATCTTTGCCATATTTATCGACTACATACTTAATAATTTGCTCTCTTTTATCCATGCAAAAATCGACGTCAAAATCGGGAAGAGATACCCGTTCTGGATTTAAAAATCGCTCAAATAAAAGACCGTGCTCTAAAGGATCAAGTTCGGTAATACGCAGGCAATAGGCAACTAAACTACCCGCTCCAGATCCCCTTCCTGGGCCCACAGGAATGCCATTGTCTTTAGCATGGCCAATAAAATCTGAAACGATTAAAAAATATCCAGTGAAACCCATGGATTCGATCACAGAAATTTCTCGTTCTAGTCTATCGTAATATTTTTGTCTTTCCGCTTGAGAAAGAATCCTAGTCTCCACCTCCTCTTTTTCTGTAAGAATTTTCTGTAATCCTGCATGGGCTGAATCAACGAGAAATTCACTTGGGGTTTTTCCTGCGGGAGGTTCAAACTTTGGGAAGTGATAGATCTTCTTTCCTTGCTCGTCGTCAAATTTAAATTCAAAGTTGCATTTATTAGCTATCTCCATGGTATTGGAAATAGCTTCAGGACAATAAGAAAACTCCTCTTTTATTACGGCCTGCGGTTTGAAATAAAATTCATCACTTAGAATATGATGGTCTGAAGTGTTCTCCATGACTTTGCCTGTTTGAATAGCGAGTAAAACCTCCTGAGCAAAAGCGTCCTCCTTTTTTAGGTAATGACAATCGGCTGTAGCAATCAAAGGAATTCCGAGGTCTTTAGAAAGTTCTTGGAATCTTTGATTGACTAACATCTGCTGGGGCACACCATTTTGCTGTAGTTCTAAATAAAAGTTTCCTTTAAAAAGATCTCGATAAAAAATGGCCGCATCTCTGGCTCTATCCATATCGCCCATGAGGCACAGGTTAGAGACCTCTCCCTTAAGACAACTTGAAGTGGCTATGAGCCCCTCTGAGTATTCCTTTAAAATATCCTTATCGATTCGAGGTTTATAATAAAACCCCTCTAGATAACCACTACTGACTAAACGACAAAGATTTTGATAACCGACCTCATTTTGCACCAGTAGAATTAGGTGATTGAGGCCAGAACGGCTAGTAGAGTAAGGGGCCGCCTCTTCATCTCCACTCGTATTATTTCCTCTTAGAAAACGATTACCAGGAGCCAGGTACACTTCACAGCCGATGATAGGTTTCAGCCCATATTTTTTACCATAAAGATAAAAATCTAAAGCACCAAACATATTTCCATGATCGGTTAAGGCGACCGCAGCCATTTTATCGGCGGAGGCCGTTTTAACTAATTCTTCAATACGGATAGTGCTATCCAACAAACTGTAGTTGGAGTGAACATGCAAGTGTGTAAATTCTGCTGCCATGTCGCTAGTTATTTCCTTTGAAATAGATTCTCACCGAATAACAGTCCCTATTCTCTCTTTGCGAATCCAGGCTTCGCCTTTGATGTAATCTGGAAAAAATTTAAAAAATTCATAACCATAATAATAAATTCGTTCTGAAACCGACAGTGAAGTGGAGGTCATACTTTCTTTTACATTCGGATCCCAACTGGAGTACCAAATAAACATGGCCTGACCCTTTAGGTTTTCCATCGGAACAAAACCCCAATAGCGACTGTCATAACTATGATCTCGATTGTCACCGACAGCAAACAGATACCCCTCGGGGACCTGAATCTCATCCATAAAACGTGAAGGGGCTCTATCAAATTTATTATCTAAAATAACATAGTGTTTTTTCCCCGTTAGATTTTCTAGATACAGATTTTTTTGTTCCTTTTCTTCAATGTCGTACATGACCTCTCTAGTTGGAAATATATTTTTCTGAATCTCCTGGCCATTAACGTAAAGAACACCCTCCCGAAAGCTAATTTTATCTCCCGGAAGGCCAATCGCTCTTTTTACATAGGTAATTTCTGGCGTTCGCGGAGCTTCAAATAAAATAACATCTCCACGCTTTACCTTGCCGGTGCGAAATAAGATCTGATTCGTCATTGGAATACGAAAATCATAAGCACATTTTAGGGCATACAACCGGTCTCCAGTTTTTAAGGTGGGTTCCATCGACCCTGTGGGAACGACGTAAGGCTCGATAACACTCCAGCGTATCGCAAATAGTGCCGCGATCATGATGATAAGTTGGGTGTTCTGTTTTAGGAATCCCATTTGAGTTACTCTCTTTCCACAGTAGAAATTAAAAAGGGTGAAGTAAGGGGGGCATGATAGGAGGAACCGGCTGGAATTTCAAGAAGAGACCTCTTTCATGACCTAAAGCATTAAGATTTTGCAAGAGGCTTG